>JAFZGJ010000198.1 GCA_017555455.1 Lachnospiraceae bacterium | reverse complement strand
TTGTTGTTTCCTGTCGTTTTTGACGACTTTGCTATCTTATCAGAGCTTTCTTCTTTTGGCAAGTACTTTTTTACTTTTCTTTTGTACTTTTATCAGTACATTCTTTTCAAAATGTCTCTAAACACAGTAATGGGGCGACATTCATACGAATGTCACCCCAACTATTGCCTTAAAAACCTCTTCTATCGCATCCCACACAAGATTTTTGCTATTTCTTCCTCCGAAGCACCTGCCGGAATTTCATGATTTCCTGTTCTTAAACGTCTGTCATACCCATTAGTTATGAGATATTTATTATATTCTTTAGCAGAGTTTACAAGTCCGGCTTCAAATACTCTCTGACTTATCACTTCAGAACCATTCCCATTTTCTACCTGAATAATAATGTAATTTTCTACAACTTCGTCTACCGATACATCTGTTTCGCTATTTCCGGTTTCTTGATTTTGGTTCTCTGTATCAGAAATAGTTTCTTCTATATTTTCATTCTCTTCCGTTGCATTGGATACCATTTCTTCTGTATTTTCTATAACATCTTGCGTATTTTCTGCATTTAATTCATTATCTGCTTCAGGCACATCCTCCACAACATCATTTTCTTTCATTATTTCTTCAGAAGATTCATTTTCTTTTTGTATGTCTGACAAAACATTTTTTTCCACCATTCCCAATTGTGCTGCACGAATCTTAATTTCTGCATTTGTAAGTTCTTCCGGTTTTCCGGTAAACGACATAATAATTGCAGTTACTACAATTCCGATTCCCAACCCTCGCAAATAGTACTTTAATTTCATTTTCTCTTGTGCCTTTCTATTTAACTATTCTTCCGCTTCGAACAAATCGATAATTAATTTTACTTCACCTATTCCTAACCCCAAACTTTTCGCAATTGCCATATTGGATTTCCCTTCTTCATGAAGCTTTAAAATTTTACTTTTATCGTTTGCTACATTTGAATCGGAATCGAATTGAATTTCTATATCAGAAATTTTATCCATATCTCTATTTTTCTTTATTGCATTCTTCTTAGCAGGAACTTTCCTCTTGGTTGCAGGTCCTTTCACTTTCTGGCTTTCTCCCTCAGATATATTCTTATCTGCAACTATCGCATCCCCTACTTCCGTAGTTTGCTGGGCCATTACTTGATTCATTTCTTCCTGCTTCTTATATTCTATATCTGTTTTTACACTTTGTACTTTATTACTAATCTCTGCTGCTGTATTTTTTACCTGAGCATGTTTATTATTCAACATATCGTACAAAAACACTGCTTCTTCATGATTTTTATTAATCTGACTTAAAACCGTATCTGAAAATTCCTGAATTGCCATGATTTTTTCATTGCTCATTCTTTCCATATAGCGTTCTGTTTTTTCTGTACTTGCACTAATAGTTTCCTCTACTTTTTCTTCTATTTGAAAAGCAGCCTGCTTCACTTCATTTTCTACAAGTTCTTTTATTTTTTCTTCTTGAATTTTAACATTCATGGAATCCTGACTGCCAAATTTTTCCGGAAGAATAAAGCTGGCTATAAAAGCAACTATTCCTAATATTATTAACAAAATTTCTATAAGTCCCATATTAATATCAGCCGGAGAATCTCCGGCTGCCTCCATTATTATATCCTAATATCAAAACCGGATTTCTGTTTTAATTTGACTCTTCCGTCCGTCGCTTCTTCCTGCTTTCTTCGCTTTCCGCCATCTCCGGTATACTGATTATCACCTTTATCTTTAGCATCAAACCTACGGTTTTGGTATTGAGTCTTATTTTGGTATTCTGATTGATCTGATTTTACTACCTGTCTGATATCTTGATTTAATTCTTTATTAAATTTTTCTTGAGCTTGCCCCTGTTGTATGGTTCCGCGCATATCTTCATTATGTTTCTGTGTAGTATAATCCTGAATTCTTGTCATAGCATGATTCAACTCTACCTGTCCGATTGCCATAACATTCCTCCTTTCCTACTATACACCCATATTCTTTTTCAGCCGTTATATCATACCAACAATAGTAACATCACCCTGTGATTTAATAAATCTACAGTACTGTGCCTGTGTTTTTATAATTCTTGAAACATCCGAAATTACAATTTTGGTCCCCGGATATACTCTGTCCCGGACTACAATCTGAGCTTCACTGCTGACACTCATTAATTCTTGAAGCTGTTCCATTTCTTTCATGGCTGCTTCTATTCCTTTTTTCTTTAATGTTACTGTAGTGGACAATTCCTGGATATTCTTCACCTGTTCCGGCGGAAGCTTAATTCCGGATAAAATTTTTGCTTTTGCTGCATCTAATACCGGCTGTGCTGTGTTAATGGTCTTAGTATCTACTTTAACCATTTCTTCCAATTCATGATATCTGCGTTTTGTTTCCGGATTAATTCCAATCTCTACAACCGTATTGGCTCCCAATTCTGCCCCTAAGGTCTTTACATCAACCAAATTGGTTGCACATACATATCCACCGGTAATAAATCCTTTTTTTCCACCTACACGGATTTCTGTTCCTGCAGTAACATGACTATGTAAAATTGAATCTGTTTCTACATATCCTTTTGCTTCTACATGCGCATTTTCAATAAATTTGGCAATGACATTTCCACCGGCTCTGATAACACCTTTGGACATACCATTTACCCCTCTGGCAATGGTAACATTTCCACTGGCAATAATTTCTGCTCCTTCTACAACACCTCTGACTTCTACATTACCACGGGCATTAATCTTAAAGTTAGAGCACACATTGCCATTTACCTGTACATTTCCCTCGTAATCAATATCTCCTGTAGAAATATCTACATTTTCTACCACCATGACATTGCTTACAAATACTTTTCCTTCTACTAAAGTTACATGACCATCTACCTGGGAATAGATTTCTCTTCTATTTTCTGCAAGGTCAATGTTTCTTCCAAACTTTAGCAGTTCTCTTTTTACACTTTTGGGTTTGATAAAGTTACCATATACATCCTTCCCATCATCCCCGGGATCTTCCGGATGAAGTCTTGCCAGACAATCTCCTACCTTAACATGGTTTATAATGTTTAAATGAAAAAAGTCGACACTTCCATCCTCTTGTAATGTAGGTCTTGCTTTCAAATCTGTATTAAACAAATACTCTATGTAAGCATCACTTCCATGTCTTGGTTCTTTTCCACTGGCAAGAACCAGATTTGTACAATAACTTCTTTCCTGAACAAATTCATCAATTAATTCTTCATTTATACCATAAAGAACACCTTTATATCTCAAATCACTTAAAATCTCAGCTTTATCCATAAAACTTCCATCATTGGATGGTGGATAAAATCTTCCAATTGCCTGCATTTTATTGTCTGAAACATTTACAACAAATTCTTCCCGGATTGGAAATGATCTTTGTTTGCTCAATTCGATTGTCATAATATCTTTTACTGATGTTACTGCTCTATTTAATTCAGCAAGATTAAATGGAATTTTATGCTGTGTCAAATATTCCGCAACTTCAGTTACCATTAATGGTGTTTCTCCCCGCACCAGTTTTAGTCCGGTTCTTGATTCTTCATTTATTACCTGAAAATATGAATGTTTACTTTTAAATTCCAATCGTATTTCCTCCGTTGTTACATCCGCAATTAAACCTGCTCCATAATTCCCATATATTTTCCCAACTTTCCTTTCATCTTATGTAATGCTTTCGTATGAAGTTGAGAAACTCTTGATTCAGTTACTTCCAATACATAACTGATTTCTTTCAAAGTCAATTCTTCGTAATAATATAATTCAATGACTCTTCGTTCTTTCTCTGTCAGCAGTTTTAAGGATTCCATCAACATAACTTTTAATTCTTCCTGTTCCACTGCTTCCTCAGGCATAATAAAATGCCTACTGGCATTTGGTGCATTAGGCACCTCACTGCCCTGTTCCAAAAATTCATTTAGGGAAACTATATTAGTTATTTTCATCTTTGATTGCCATTCTAAGTATTCCTCATTGGAAATTCCTAATCCCATAGCAATTTCTTCGTCCGTGGCAGCTCTTCCCTTTTCACTTTCCACTTGACGCATAACAGCATCTATCTGCTTTTGTCTTTGTCTGATAGTCCGTGGAATCCAATCCATTTTACGAATTTGATCTAAAATGGCTCCCCGGATACGTAAAGACGCATATGTTTCAAATTTAACTGCTTTTGTATAATCAAACTTATCAATAGCATCAATTAACCCAAAAATACCATAACTTACTAAGTCCTCATATTCCACATTATAACCCAAATACATACTTAATCTGCCGGCAACCAATTTTACTAATGGAGCATATTCTAAAATAATTTTTTCTCTGATCACCGGATTCTGATTACTTTTATCATAATCGAGCCACAGCTTATTTCTTCCTGCCTCATCCATTAAAATGCTCACCCCTTACCAGTACTTATCTATATCAGTAAGCCATTTGCCCATTCGTTTCTTCTGATATTTCTTCCTGTGTACTATCTTTTTCCAACACGACTCCTTCTTCCTGCTCTTTTGCCAGTCGCTCTTCTTCATTCTTTCTATCAAAGGAAACAATCACATTAATCAAAAGCAAACCTAACAAATAGAAAACAAGCAAAACAGACAGCAATACAAGTAATGCTGCCTTTATTTCATATTGAAAATAGTAGGTCATAATACTGGTAACACTACCTGCTACCAACATAAGTATTAATGGAAACATTTTCATTTTTTTGCTTTTCATTCTAATATCCCTATATAATCTTGATTTCTTTTCCTACTCTTTTAATATGATATTGCCCATTCTCAGGATAAAATGTAACGGTTCTTCCATAGGTATCCCCGGTATCCTGAGCCTTCAAAGGAATTTTTAATTCTTTTAATTTTTTAATACTGGCTTCTACGTTTCTGTCTCCAATACTAAGCATATCTGCCTTATTATTAACAGAGAACATTTTTGCTCCTCCGGCAATTTTGGAAACCAGATTCTGGCGTTTTGCCCCTTTTGCAAGAACACGCTTTAATAATTCATCTATTCCGCTGTCTGCAAATTTTGCCACATTTGTATTATTTCTTATGCTGGTACTATCCGGTAACATAACGTGTACCATTCCGCATATTTTAGTTTGGGGATCCCATAATACGACCCCTACACAGGAACCCAAACCCAATGTTGTTATGGAATCAGTACCGCTGCACACATTTAAATCAGCCATTCCAACTTTAATTTCCATACGCTATACCTTCATATTCTTCCGGGTTTATTTATGAATCAACTATTATACCGAAAGTCCCAAAGATGTAAGAATTTTCACATAAGATTCTACATCCGGAACCATAATAAAGAATCCATCAATAGCAATTTCATCATAAATTTGGGATTGAATTAATAACATTTCATCTCCCATAATTCCAAATTCAATAGCCGGTACACTTAAAATTGCTCCTGCCATATCAATGGTTAAATCCGGTACAGAAGGTTCAATTCTCAAACCGGTCATAGTACTCAATGCATTCAAGTAAGCACCTGTAATAATATTGGAAATTTCTTTTAACGCAGACTGCTCCATTTCTCCACGGATATCCTGTGCGTAATCTCCCATAAGTTTTTTTACAAGATGTAAAGCAACTTCTTCTTTTACCAAAAACAAAATGCTTCCTGTAATGTCTTTTTGGATTGCAAGGTACATCCCCGCCATGACCTGCTCTTCTCCACCGATTAATTCTCCGATTTCAGAAAAATTAATCAGTTTTACCTGTGGTACACTCATGTCAACCTTACTCTGTAAAAGTTCTGCTAAAGCAGTAACCGCATTACCTGCACCTATATTTCCTAACTCCTTTAATACGTCCATGTATTGCGCGGACATATCCCCAACTGTTATTTCGCTCATTTGTTACCCCCGGGCATTTATTCTTTTTCGAACGCTACTACATTCAAATCCAATAAAGAAACCAAACCATCTTCACATTTACCTACAGCAAACACAAATCCTTCTTTTTCTTCTTTACTGTCATTAGCTACCTTTTCAATACAGCTTTCTTCCAATGTAAGAACTTCTTTTACTTCATCTACAATAATACCAATCATACCATACTGCTCTAATCTCAGAATAATAATACGGGTATTTTTTGTAGTCACATCTTCTTCCAATCCCATTTTTAAACGTAAACTCATAACCGGAAGAACTTCACCACGAAGGTTAATTACCCCTTTTATATAAGATGCTACATTAGGCACTCTTGTAATATGCTGCATCTTTACAATATTATCTATGTATTTAATATCAATACCAAATTGTTCATCACCCATTGAAATAACGATATACTGGGCTGTATCTGCAAATTTCTTTGTATTTTCCATTCTGTTATTCCCCCTTTTTTAGAGCAATGCATTGGTATCTAAAATCAATGCTACTTCACCGTCTCCGAGAATTGTTGCTCCACTGATTTCTTTGCTCTTATTGATGTATTTTCCTAAGGACTTAATAACGATTTCCTGCTGTCCCATTAATTCATCAATAATAAGACCTGCCTGTTTATCACCTTTTTTCACAATAACAGCAATTAAATTCTCATCTTCTTTCTTAGTAGATTCAATACCAAGAACTTTATTTAATCTTACTAACGGAATAACATTTCCACGAAGAGTAATTACTTCTTTGGACTGTACAAACTTAATATCAGAAGGAGAAATATCCTCGATAGTCTGAATACTTCCTAAAGAAATAGCATATTTTTCGCCACCAACAACAACCATAAGTGCCTGGATAATTGCTAATGTCAACGGAAGTCTGATAATCCATGTACTTCCAACACCTAATTTACTCTTAACTTCAACTTCACCGCTTAAGGATTCAATCTTGCTTCTTACAACGTCAAGACCTACACCTCTACCGGAAACGTCAGAAACCTGTTTTGCAGTAGAGAAGCTTGGAAGGAATAATAAGTCAATGATTTCTTTTTCACTCATGGACTCAGCCTGTTCTTCTGTAATAGTTCCTCTTTCAATAGCTTTTCTTCTAACTGCATCTACATCGATACCATTACCGTCATCTCTAACTTCGATAACTACGTTGTTACCTTCCTGATAAGCATTTAAGAAAATAGAACCAACTTCCGGTTTTCCTCTCTCTTTTCTCACTGCTGCTGATTCCAAACCATGGTCAGCGGAGTTACGCAGTAAGTGCATCAACGGATCTCCGATTTCGTCTACTACAGTACGGTCAAGTTCTGTTTCTTCACCGGACATGTATAATTCCATCTTCTTGCCCAGTTTTTTCTGTAAATCACGAATCATTCGTGGGAATTTATTTACAACACTTTCAATAGGAACCATTCGTACTTTCATAACGGATTCATGAAGGTTTGTTGTAACACTTTCCAAATATTCAATATGTTCGTTCACACCAACGTTAACAGCACCTTCTGCATTGGTTGCAGATACAAGAGAGTTTTTCGCAATGATTAACTCACTTACAAGATTCATGAGCACATCCAATTTTTCAATATCTACACGCACTGTTCTGTTTACAACAGGTTTTCCTTTTTTCTCTGCTGCTGTGGTTGACGGTGCTGCTTTTTTAGCTGTCGGTGCATCCTGTGCTGCCTGTACTGCTTCTGCCTGAACATTTTCTTCTTTTACTTCTTCAACAGTTTCTTCATAAACAGGTGGAGTCATAACACTACCTACCACTTCCTGAATTTCAGAAACATAACCTGCTGCTGCAATGGCTTTTTTTGCATCGCAATCTGCAACCATAATAATACTGAAGTCTTTGTCAAATTTTTCATCTTCAATATCTTGTGCAGAAGGATTAGAAACAATAATTTCTCCCAAATCCTCTAACGCTTTAAATACCAAAAATGCTCTTGCTGCTTTCAAAATACAGCTTTCCTGTACATAAACTGTAAGACCGATTATATTTTTACCCTGTTTTGCCGCTTCTGACATTACATGTTTTTCTGCCTCTCCTAAGGAAATATCTTTCCATTTTTCCTTAGAACTGTCTGTAACTGCTTCTGCTGCTTTTGTTTCTGTTTTTTTATCTTCAACTTTTCCGGCACTGCCGTTAAGCATCGCATTCAAATCTTTAATGAGCATTTCATTCTCATTGGTTCCTTCATCGCCGCTTTCCTGAATCTTGTTAAGATAATCATCCAAAGCATCTAAACACTGGAACAAACAATCAATCATGGAAGCATTTACTTTAATGTGTCCATTTCTTACTTCTGAAAAAACATTTTCCATGTCATGGGTTAAATTTTGCATTCTCTTATAACCCATAGTTCCTGCCATACCTTTTAAAGAATGTGCTGCACGGAATACTTCATTAATTGTATCCATATTTTCCGGATTCTGTTCCAATTCCAAAATCTGCGTATTCAGACTCTGCAAATGTTCTTTTGTTTCATCAATAAAAATCTCGAGATACTGACTTACATCCATTCTAATTTACCCCCACGCGTAAAATAATTTCCTGTGCAACCTGATCCAATGCTACAACCTGGTCGGATAATCCTGCCCTTTTTACACTTCTTGGCATTCCATACACAACACAGCTTTGCTCATCCTGAGATATCACATGCACTTTTTTCTTACTTTTAAGATTAATAATTCCTTCTGTTCCGTCAGCTCCCATTCCGGTTAAAACAACACATACAACTTCATCATATTTACTCTGAATTAATGATTCATACATATAGTTGGCACATGGTTTTACACCTTCTCTGGACGGTTCATCTGAATAATGAATAATGCTTCTGCCTTGTTTTTCAACTACATTCAGGTGTTTTCCTCCCTGAGCTACATAAACCCAACCTTTTTTAACCTCTTCACCTTCTTCGGCTTCTTTTACACGTACAGAACTAAGGGAATCTAATCTTTCAGCCATGGATTTTGTAAATCCTGTTGGCATATGTTGTACAAGAACTACAGGTGCATCTAAGTTTTCCGGCAATCTTGGAATTACAGACTGTAATGATTTCGGTCCTCCTGTGGAACTGGCAATGGCAACAATCTGCTTGCCGGACACCGCGGTGCCTTTCTTTTTTACTAATTCTACAATCTTCTTAGTATTCTGGTTATCTTCCCTACTGAATACTTTAGTAAATACCGGCGGATTAGAATTAACAACAGCATTTAATATACGAAGAAAGTTTCCTGTAAATTCTTCTCCTCTACAATCCAATGCACGGTCCGGCTTATGAACAAAATCCAATGCGCCTAATTCCAAGGCATCTAAAGTTGTTTGCGCTCCTTCCCTGGTATCTGTACTTGCCATCATAATACGAACGGAAATTTTATTATTTCTTAATTCTTTCAGCAATTCTAATCCGTTCATCTTAGGCATATTTACATCCAAGACAACTGCATCATAACTGTTCTTTTTGATTAATTCTAAAGCCTCTAATCCGTTTGTAGCTTTATCAACTACCTTTAAGTTCTTATCTTGTTCTATTATATCACAAAGAACCCTTCTCATGAGTGCAGAATCATCAACAACCAAGATTTTTTTCATTTTTTTACCCCCTAAAGACCACTATCTTTTTTTCTTCTCTTACGTTCGTCTTCGAAAATATACTGGATAATTTGTTCCCGTGCCTTATTGGATATTTGCTCAAACTGCACACGAATCTCAAACAAATCTGAATCTGTTACAGGCTTTATGCTAAGCACCTTCCCCAATGCCTGTATTTCTTTTTCGGAATTTTTTATCTCCAATTTCATACTGCATATAATCATTTCTTCCGGTTGATATTGTTCCTTCCCCAAGAAACGAATTCCGCCGCCGCCAATATCTATCGCATTGCATTCAATTCCTGTTATAGCATCATCCCATACCAATGTTTCTTTTTCTTCCTCTTCCAAACGTCTGGTAAATACCGGTATGGAACAGTTATATCTGTAATATTCTCTTCTTTGACATTTTTTTATACCTGTAATCAAATCCAACTGCTGTAAATAAATATTACCTGCTTTATACCTCTCTCCTACTTTTACATCGCATTGATATAACCCATGAGAAGTATAGATAACCAAATTATAGACCATATATCTTGCTAACAGAACAATTTTGGAACCTTCTATAGGCATCATAATTTCCAATTTGTCATCATCTAAAACCTGATTTATCTTACTAACATATACTCTTTCTTCTACATCTTTCTCCGGACGGTCGCTTCTGTGAATCTGATGTAATTCTACCTTATCTCCTGAAGTAACATATTTCCCAAGCATACTACTCTCCCACCTATGTTAATTTAATTTTTTCCCTGCAATAATATGTGAAAAAAATGCTGCCATCCCACGTTTTTTTACAGGTTTTTCCTCTCCCATCAATTTCGTCGCAATCTCCTCAAAAGCCAACGAAGATTTTGCATTTGGATTGCTTAACGATACCGGTTTTTGCTGCATAACCGCATCGGAAAGCTGGGTATCCCAAGGAATTGCTCCCAAATACTCTATTGGAAGTTTTAAATATCGGCTTACTACTACTTCTAATTTTGCAAATAAACTCTGTCCGTCAGATACTTTATTCACACGATTGGCAATTACTTTTATTTTTGAATTTTCTTTTGAAAATCTCGGATGTCTGTTTAATGCCTTTAATAAGGAATAGGAATCTGTAATAGAGGTAGGTTCCGGTGTGGTTACCAAAAGAATTTCCCCACTGGCCACTAAAAACTCCAATACAGCATCTGAAATACCTGCTCCTGTATCAATAATAATAACATCTGCAATGGCATCTAATTGTACCAAATTCTGTATAATATAATTAAGATAATCTCTGCTTAAATTAGACATCCCTACAATACCGGAGCCTCCGGAAATAAAACCAACATCTCCGGCTCCCCAAGTAATAATATCTTTAATATTTTTCCCCTGATAAATTAAGTCACATAAATTATGCTTTGGTACCGTTCCAAACATAATCTCTATATTAGCCAAACCAAAGTCTGCATCTAATATAATAACACGTTGCCCCATTTTTCGAAACTGTAAAGCTAAATTTATGGAAACATTGGATTTCCCAACTCCTCCTTTACCACTGGTGACAGTAATTACCCGTGCTAATGGTCTCAAGGGACCCTGATTGGCCTTAATAATATTCCGCAACTGTTCTGCCTGGTCCATAACTTTTCTCCTTTGTGATTAATTACTGCTTAAAATCTGTTTTACGGTAAACTGTGGGTTAAAAGGAGAAATATCATCGGGTACGTTCTGTCCACAGGTTACATACGATAAAGATGCTCCGGTATATAAACGGAGATTGTATAAATTGCCTAAAGCAGTTGTTTCATCTAACTTAGTAAAAATAATTTTATAATCTTTTACAGATTTGTAAGAATCTGCAATTCTGATTAAATCCTTATATTTTGTGGTTGCACTAACCACTAAGAAAATCTCTTTTTCAATGCTGTCATCGGTTGCCTGAAGAAATTTTACGATGGCTTCTTTCTGCTCCTGATTCTGATGGGAATGTCCGGAAGTATCTACCAGAATATAATCCATATTTTTAAATTCTTCCACACTCTGTATAATTTCTTCTGGTGTATAAATCACTCTAAATGGTACTTCCAAAATATTAGCATAGGTTCTTAACTGCTCTGCCGCTGCAATTCGATATGTATCTGCCGTTAATAAGGCAATTTTTTTCTTTTCTTCTACGCAAAACTTAGATGCAATTTTAGCAATGGTTGTGGTTTTTCCAACCCCTGTAGGGCCAATGAAATAAACCAATTTCGGCTTATTTTCTGACGGCTGAATTAGCTTTGCTTTGCCAAATTTCAGTATCATTTTCTGATATACATTAGATAATACAAAATCCATCTGTATATCCGGCTTACCTTTTTTCTCAATTTCATCAATCAATTGGTTTGCATATATATCACTGACTTCATTTTCAATCATGGTATTGTATAAAAGTTTAACAAAGGTCATAATTTCATCAGACATTTTGTCTTCTTTAACTTCTTCTTTGATTTCTTCCCTCTTCTCTTCTTCAGTGATTTTAAGTTGCTGCTGTAACAAGCTTTGAAGTCCATCTAATTTTTCCACAATGGCCTTTCCTGTTTCTCCCTCTACACTCATAGCATTTTCTTTATCCAACAGCGGTTTCTTTTCCCATACGGAATCCGGCACTATAGGACCTGTGGTTTCTTTTTTAGGTGGAAACATAAGATTTGGACGTTCACTTTCCTCTTCCAATGCCACTGTCACTTCTACTACCGTAGCACCCAAAAGACCCATAATACCTTTCTTTCTGGTATTTTTCACGTTCATAATTACGACATTTTCGCCCAATTCTTTTTTTGCCGCTTCAATAGCCTCTTTTTCTGTTTTCGCCGTATATTTCTTAATTATCATAATATATTCAGCCCCTCTTACTATCAGTTTATGCTGTAATCATACCTACTGACTGTAATTCTACATCTGAACCGATTTCATTATAAGAAACCACAATTAAATCTCTATAATATTCTTCTGTCAGACGTTTAAAATAAATACGAACAATAGGAGATGTTATTACAATAGGGTTTCTTCCCATGTTTTCCATCTTTTTCACTTCTGTTTCCACAGATTTTAAAATCGCTCTGGATTTTTCCGGATCTAATGCCAGATAAGCACCCTGTTCTGTCTGCTTTACGCTTTTCATAATATCCTGCTCTACTACCGGGTCCAAAGTAACCACACTGGTGGTTTCTCTTGGCGGGAAGTACTTACTGGAAATAGCCCGTTTTAAACTTTGTCTTACATATTCTGTTAAAATATCTGTATCACGGCTGGTAGATGCATAATCTGCCAAAGTTTCGAAAATAGTAAGTAAATCTCGAATAGAGATACCTTCCCTCAACAGATTCTGCAATACCTTTTGCACTTCCCCAATCCCCAGTGTTTTTGGAATTAGTTCTTCCACCAACGCCGGATTGGTATCTTTCAAATTGTTTACCAAATTCTGTACATCCTGACGGGACAACAATTCTGCCACATGCTGACGAATGACTTCGGTCAAATGAGTTGCAATAATAGACGGTGGGTCTACTACCGTATAGCCCAAGCTTTCCGCTCTTTCACGTTGTCCTTCCGTAATCCAGATAGCGGGTAAATGGAAAGATGGTTCAAAGGTTGGAATCCCTGCAATTTCTTCCTCCACAAAACCGGGATTCATTGCCATATAATGATCAAAAAGAATCTCTCCTTCACTGACCTGTATTCCTTTTATTTTAATAATATATTGGTTAGGATTCAACTGAATATTATCTCTTAAACGGATAATCGGTACAACCATACCAAGTTCCAACGCCACCTGTCTACGAATCATAACTACTCGGTCTAACAGGTCTCCACCCTGATTTACATCTGCCAGTGGAATAATACCATAACCGAATTCTAATTCGATTGGGTCCACTTGAAGCAGACTATTGACATTTTCCGGCTGCCTTATCTCATCAGCTGCAATCTCATCCATATCTGTTTCTGATTCAATTTTTGCTGTCTCTATGGTACTTTCTATCATTCTGGCTGCCATAACAAAAGCCATACCCATACCAACAAAAATAATTGTATTTAATGGAGTTACCAGTCCCAATACTGCCAACGCAATTCCTACAATATAAAGGACTTTTGGAATTCCAAAAAGCTGCCCTATCAGCACACTTCCAAAATCAGCTTCCTTACTTCCTTTGGTTACCAAAATACCGGTTGCTAAAGAAATTAAAAGCGAAGGAATCTGGGAAACTAAACCGTCACCAATGGTAAGAATGGTGTATTTTTCCAAAGCTCCGCTAATATCCATTCCCTGGCGCAGTACTCCCATGGCAATACCACCAACAATATTTACAACTGTAATTACAAGACCTGCGGTAGCATCTCCTTTTACATATTTTACCGCACCATCCATGGAGCCGAAGAAACTGGATTCCTGCTGGATTTTATCTCTTCTTCTTTTTGCCTCTGCATCCGTAATTGCTCCGGTGTTCAAGTCTGCGTCAATAGCCATCTGTTTTCCGGGCATAGCATCCAAGGTAAATCTGGCGGTTACTTCTGCAACTCGTTCAGAACCTTTGTTAATAACCATAAACTGGATCATAATCAAAATAATAAAGACAATGATACCAATAATTAAATCTCCACCACCTACAAATTCACCGAAGGTAGCTACTACGTTTCCCGGATCCCCTGTTCCCAAAATCAATTTTGTAGAGGATACGTTCAATGCTATTCTAAAAATAGTTGTAAACAAAAGCATGGTTGGATAAAATGCCATGTCCAACACTTCTTTTACAAACATACAGCTAAAAAGAATGGTAAACGAAATAGCAATATTGAACGCTAAAAATATGTCCAATATCCCGGAAGGAATTGTAACAATGAGCATAGCAATCGCTGTCAATATGTATAATGCTATAGCCAAATCTGCTCTTTTCATCTACGCGCTCCTTCCTTTCCTCATTTTATATCGCTCTATACTCGTCCTTGCAAATGATATACAAATGCCAACACTTCTGCTACCGCCTGATATAATTCTGGCGGAACAGCTTCACCAACTTCCACATTGGCAAACAACATCCTTGCTAAAGGTTTATTTTCTACAATTTCAACTTTATGCTCTCTGGCAATCTCTTTTATTTTCTGTGCCAGATAATCCTGTCCCTTGGCAATCACTACCGGAGCATCACTAACTGCCGGATCATACTTAATTGCCACCGCATAATGGGTCGGGTTGGTAATAACTACGTCTGCCTGAGGAAGTGCCTGCATCATTCTTCGTCTGGAAACTTCCATCATTTTAGAACGGATCTTACCTTTTACCTGCGGATCCCCTTCTGCATTCTTATATTCGTCTTTTACTTCCTGTTTGGTCATCTTCATATCTTCTGAAAATTTCCACTTTTGATAGGCATAATCCCCTAATGAAAACACCAGATAAACTGCGGAAATCCGGATACCCAAATCTGTTACTACCTGCAATAGTAATTGTAATGATGGCATAATCTCCATATCATACAATAAATACAAATAATTGAGTTTGTCTTTCATATAACTGTATGCTATCCAAACAATAATTGTTATCTTAATGAATGCTTTTAATAATTCCACAAGGGATTGTATCGAAAAAAGCCTTTTAATCCCGTTTATGGGATTCATTTTTGAAAATTTAGGTTTTAATAAACTACTGGAAGGTTTCCATTTAACCTGAACAAAATCACTGACAAAAGCTACTACAAACCCTATCAACAAAATCGGTAAAATTATCGTCACTATCTTCACTATTCCCTGACGTAGCAATATCGTCATCTCATTTATAGGTGAAGTTCCTTCCAACAACTTAGTTACTTGCGGAATCCTATTGTATATACTTTCAAAAGTTTCCAGGAAATTAACTCCCATTTTTCCTGTCCAACTTTTTAATACCAAAAACAGAGCCATAAGCCCCATTCCATTAGCAATTTCTCTGGATTTGGCTACCTGCCCTTCTTTTCGTGCCTCTTCTAATTTTTTTGGTGTTGCCGGTTCTGTTTTTTCACCACCGGGTCCGTCTTTTGCAAAAAATTGTAAATTATATTCTAAAATCACATTATTGCCTCCACGAATGCAATCATCATAATTTTGATTTCCCTATAAATCAAATCTGAAATTCCCGGAATCATCCCTGTGGTTATAAGCAACATTGTCAATCCTACCAATACCTTTAACTGCATCCCCACAGAAAACATATTCATCTGAGGTGCTACCTTTGCCAAAATACCAAGCAAAGCATTAAGTAGAATCATAACTGCAAACATAGGCAGACAAATACGAAATGCAATCAAAATATAATCCGCCATAAACTGTAACATGGCATCCATTAATCTGTCAGAACGGAATATAGCTCCCGAAACCGGAATCAATGTAAAGCTTTCTGCCAATGCTTTTAATATATAGTCATAGATACCGGTAATTATTAAAATTAACGTAATGGCATAACTATAAATCATACCGGTAATACTCATGTTTTCTTTTGTTGTAGGATCCATCAAACTTGCCATGGAAAGACCTGCCTCCATGTCAATAATTCTTCCTGCAAACCCCACTACTGTAGTACACATATTACAGGCAAATCCCATAAGTAAACCTGTAATTGCTTCTCTCAATACCAAAATGGCATATCCCAAAAGTGTATTATATTCTAATATGGGTTTCTCCGGTATCGCATAATATAATAATACGGTTACCAATAACGAAAGTCCAACCCTTACTCTTCTGGGAGTATTATTCATACTAAAAAAGGGAACCGCATATATCAAACAGGAAACTCTGCAAAAAATCAGCATGAAATATTCCAGTTCATCCATAGAAAATGAATAATTAATCATATTTCTTTACCTGATATATAAAGAAAAATCCGACCATAATCCAATCATATATTCTACCATATTATTCAACATCCAGTGTCCTAAAATAATAATAGCAACAAAAATAGCCAAAACTTTAGGTACAAAAGTTAAAGTTTGTTCCTGAATACTGGTAGCTGTTTGAAAAATACTAACAATCAAACCTACTACCAAAGAAACCAGTAACACCGGAGCTGCTGTGATACATATGGTATATAATCCACGATTACAAATCTGTACAACATCATCTATGGTCATCTTCGTCTTTTTCTCCTATTATACTCTATACTCGTCAATAAAAAGTTTTTACCAAATTTCCAATCACCAGATTCCATCCATCTGCCAATACAAATAATAAAATCTTAAATGGCATAGAAATTGTAGTTGGCGGAAGCATCATCATACCCATACTCATCAAAACTGAGGCCACTACCATATCAATTACAATAAATGGAATATAGATAATAAATCCTATGATAAAAGCTATTCTTAATTCTGAAATAATAAAGCTCGGAACCAAAACAGAATTGGGAATCGCATCCAAATCATCTGTCCATTCCTCCCCGGCAATATCCATAAACAACTTTACATCTTTTACCTGAGTCTGTTTATACATAAATTGTCTTAATGGAGCCATTCCCCGTTCCAAAGCCTCTTCCTGGGTAATTTGCCCGGCATCAAATGGTTTTATTGCCTGCTCATTAATCTCAGTAATCACCGGATTCATAATAAAAAATGTCAAAAATAACGCCAATCCAACTAAAATCTGATTTGATGGTGCTGTCTGGGTATTTAACGCATTACGGGTAAAATGTAATACGATCGTAATACGGGTAAAGGAAGTCAGCATAATGATTAACGTCGGTGCTAAAGCAAGCAACGTCAACGTAATTAAAATTCTTAAGGTTGAACTCAAACTACCATTATCCCCATTTACAGTTACTGACAGACCATTTGCTATATTTAATTCCTGTAATTCTTCCGGTGTTTCCGCCGTTCCCGGCTGCCGGATAACAGTCTCATTTCTGTCTGTTCCCGTAAGATTACTGTCCAAATTCGTATCTAAGGAACCTACCGCATTTACTTGTACTGACGGATAGATACAGAATATGCCCGCCATAAACAGCAGGCATATTATTTTTATAATCTTAATGTTATAATTATGTAAAAATTTCATTTTAACGCCTATTTTCCTCGTTGGTATCTTGTTTTCCGAATCCCTGCCTATGCTTCATTTTTTCCATAATATCCTGAAAACTCATATGAACATTTGCGCTGTTCTCATGAAAAACCATTTCTTCCTTTTGGATTTCTCCCAACATGGTAACAGTATCCTTACATACAGCCATACAGAAATACTTATCTCCTACTCTGACAATCTGAAGATACTTGTTATTTGAAATTCTTAAAGTCTCAATCAACTCCATGTTCCCGGTTTTATACTTATCTTTCTGTATTCCTGCAACAAATCTTGTTGTGAAATAAGTAATTCCTAATACAAAAATAAAGATAAATAATACCGTTATAAACTGGACCACGGAATCCAATCCTGAGGTCATGGATAATAACATAATTAACCAACTACTTTCTTAACTGCCTCAATAACACGGTCTGCCTGGAAAGGTTTTACAATAAAATCCTTTGCTCCTGCCTGAATAGACTCAATAACCATTGCCTGTTGTCCCATAGCAGAACACATAATAACACTTGCTCCTGGATCAGAAGCTTTGATTCCTTTTAAAGCCGCAATACCGTCCATTTCAGGCATAGTAATATCCATTAAAACCAAATCCGGTTTTAATTCATTATATTTTTCAACACCTTTAGCTCCGTTTTCAGCTTCACCTACTACGTTATATCCATTTTTTGTAAGAATGTCTTTAATCATCATTCTCATAAATGCTGCATCATCACAAATTAAAATATTCTTCGCCATATCTTAACTCCTTATTCACTATTTAATAATTTCAGTTACACGTATACCAAAACTTTCTTCGATTACAACCACTTCTCCTTTAGCAACAAACTTGCCATTTACAAGAACATCTACAGGTTCGCCTGCTAATTTTTCAAGTTCAATAATTGTACCCGGTGAAAAGTCTAAAATTTCTGCTATGGACTTACTGGTTCTTCCTAATTCTACAGTTACCTGTAAAGGAACGTCCATAATCAAATTAATATTTTCATTACCTGCAACTGAATTAATATTCGGTGCAAAACTTTGGAACTGTGCAGGCTGATAATTTACTGCTTCCGGTGCTGCTCCCATACCAGGCATTTGGTACATCTGACCCATCCCCGGCATCATTTGTGGCATATACATCTGACCCATACCCGGCATCATCTGCGGCATTCCCATCTGACCCATACCAGGCATCATCTGTGGCATTCCCATCTGACCCATATTCATATCCATACCAGGCATCATCTGTGGCATTCCCATCTGACCCATATTCATATCCATACCAGGCATTTCATTTGCCATTGGAGGAACATAGGGTACAGGCTCCGGTTGTGGTGCAGGCGCGGGGGTAGGCTCTGAACCTCCCATACCCATATCACCGCCTAAGAATGTAGCAACTAAATTCTTAGCAAAATCTACAGGATACAACTGTAAAATGGTACTGTCTACCAATTCTCCAATTTGCATCTTGAAAGCAATTTTTACGAAAGTTCCTGCAAGGAAATCGGCAATTTCCTCACCCATTCTGAATTCCTGTAAATCCACCAAGCTGGCTTCCGGGGGACTGATATCAATGGTAGACCCAAGCATCTGAGAAAGAGATGTAGCTGCAGACCCCATCATCTGGTTCATAGCTTCCGAAATTGCACTTAAATGCAATTCCCCCAACTCTCCGTCAATATTTGTACCATCACCGCCCATCATCAAGTCAGTAATAACTTTAACATCATGTTCTTTTAAAATTAAAATATTATGTCCATCCAAACCGGTGGTGTATTTAATCTGAATAAATACACAGGGTTTTTCATAATACTCCAACACATTTTCCCAAGTAGCTAAACTTACAACCGGTGTTGTAATATCTACTTTATGATTTACCAGTGAATAAAGCGTGGTTGCTGAGGTTCCCATACTAATATTGGCAACTTCACCTATGGCGTCTTTCTCTGTCTCTGTTAACAAGTCCTCATCTACATGACTCCCAACAATAGAACTCGCTTCTTTTGTCGATTCTAACTCTGCATCCGCAGCCATACCGCTCAAAAGGGCATTAATCTCGTCCTGAGATAACATTCCGTCCATGTCTTTATTCCTCCTCTCTAATTACTGACGTTACTCGAACCGCATATTTATCATTATTGGTTCCCGGTAATGCCGTGAATTTTCTTATATTTCCAACATAAACATCTAAATCTGAATCTGTCTTTGTATTTAACCGAATAATATCACCACATTGCAAATTGGTGAAATCGCTTACAGTAATTTGGTTTGAACCCAACTGTACCTTTACCGGTACATCTACCTTACGAAGCATCATTTCCACATATTGCTGGTAATCTTCATCAGAAGACTCCTGAATACTGGAGAACCATGATTTGGTGTTCAACTTATCTATAATATTTTCCACCGTGAAATACGGCAAGCAAATATTTACAAGTCCTTCTACATCTCCTACCTTAATATTTAAGGTGATAATGGCAATCATATCTGTTGGAGATATAATCTGTGCAAACTGCGGATTAGTTTCAATTCGTTCTAAAAACGGATTGATTTCTACTACATTTCGCCAAGGTTCTTTCATCAACTGCATACACAAAATTAAAACTTTTTCTATAATGGTAAGCTCAATCTCTGAAAAATCTCTTCCTTTTTTCAAAGCTTCACCCTGACCGCCTAGCATTCTGTCGATTACTGCAAATCCTAAATTGGTAGCAAAGTCAATAATGATGGAACCGGGCAACGGATTAAAGTTAATTACCCCCAAAATTACCGGATTGGACAATGCATTGGAAAATTCAGAAAACACTACCGTTTCCGAACTGGCTACCGTCACCTGCACATTCTTTCTCAAATACACCGGCAAAGTAGTGGATAATAATCTGGCATAATGTTCATATATAAATTCTAAAGTTCTAAGGTTTTCCTTTGAGAACTTGGATGGGCGGGCAAAATCATAATTTTTTACCTGCTTCTCATCCTGATGTGCAATTTCTTCCGCATTCAATTCACCTGTACTTAACGCAGCAAGCAAACTGTCTATCTCATTTTGAGATAATACCTCTCCCAAGCAGGCTCACCTCCCGTCAAATTTTCATAGGCCTTTCTTACTGGGTTAACCCCTTTGTAAAGGTAACATTGAAAATAAATTGAGAATCAAATAAAGTTTGGATTCTCTTTAAAATTTCCATTCTGATAGCATCAGGACTTTCCTGAACTTCTTCTAAAGTATGACTTCCGATTACACTAATGATTTCACCTTTAATTAAATCTACCTGTGTAGTTACCGATGGACTTAACTTCTTAAAATCTGCATGTTTTGTATTCATAGATAAAGAAACTGCAACCAAATAATAATGTTCTTTCCCGTCAGCACCTTTTGCCAAAGGAATTGTCATTTCATCCGGAATCGCAAACACTTGAATATCTTCGATAGGAACATCAACTACTACAGCACTTGTAGAAGTAGCATCTTGATTTTTTAAGTCCAAATTAATTGCTGCCGAAATATCATCAATTAACGCAGATGTTTTCTTTGCTGTTCCTGTAACAGAAAACATCATAATTGCAGTTAACACAATATTTACAATCAATAGAGCCAAAATCAGAATTGATAACATATTCTTTCTCATCTGTTTTCTCCTTTACTCACTACTTAATTCATTATATATTTTTATCTCAATACGACGGTTCTTCGCTCTTCCTTCCGGTGTCGTATTATCCGCTACCGGCATGTACTCCCCACGTCCCGAATGTTTAATCTTACTTGGTTGAAGTGTTGTATGCTCCAACAAATAATCAAACATGGCTAATGCTCTAGCACTGCTTAGTTCATTATTGTTGGCGTATTTACCATTGTGCATTGGAACGGTATCTGTATGACCTTCAATCTCAATGTCATGTTCCGCATATCGTTCTAAAATCAATGCTACTCTTTCGATGACAGGCATTGCTTCGTCTTTTAACTTAGCACTTCCGGAATCAAAGAGAATGGCACCTTTTAAAGTGAGCTGTACATATTGGGCATTAAAATCCAACTCAATCATATCATCCATTTGGCTTTCTTCAATAGCTTCCTCAATCCGTTCCGCCAATTTTTCTGACTCTACCAGTTTTGCTTCTTCCAACTTTTCCTGAATTTCATCTAACTCATCGGTGTCTTCGTCATTCTCTGCCGTCTTACCCATACTGTCCATATACTGATCTAATTCATTTAACTGACTGACACCATTCCCCAAAAGCATTCCTTCTCCTACAGAAATATGACCGCCGGAAAAAATACTGAAGGTTTGGGAAAAGGATGCTACAATCATGTCAAATTTCTGAGCATCTACGGTGGACATAGCAAACAATAATACGAAGAAACAAAGTAGAAGATTCATTAAGTCGGCAAAGGTATTCATCCATTCCGCCGAAGCTTTCTGGGGTTCTTCTTTCTTTCTTTTAGCCATCCACTTCACCTCCGGCTGCATCCATTGCATCTTTTTCCGCTGGTGATAAGAAGGATTTCAGTTTCTCTTCAATAACACGAGGGTTTTCTCCTGCCTGAATGGATAAAAGTCCCTCAATCATAACTTCCTTAATAGCCATCTCTGCACTATTGTTAACATTTAATTTCTGCGCAACCGGAGTACAAATCCAGTTAGCAAGCAAAGAACCATACAATGTTGTGATTAACGCAACGGCCATGGATGGTCCAATAGAGGAAGGATCGTTCATATCCTGAAGCATAAGAATAAGACCGATCAGAGTACCAATCATCCCCCATGCTGGTCCCATTCCGGCCAAATCAAGCCAAAAAGTAATATTTTTCTTATGTCTGTCATCAATACTTGCCATTTCTGTTTCCAGAATTCCCCTGACAAGTTCCGGATCTGTACCGTCAACAATCAGTAATACGCCTTTTCTTAAAAAAGCATCATCCAATTCTGCGGAAGCTTCTTCCAAAGCCAATAAACCTTCCTTACGGGCAATATTAGACAGTTCAATAATCTTACGAATAACCTCTGGTAAATTATATTCCGGAGCTTTAAATACTAACTTAATACTTTTTAAACCATTTATGTAATCCGGAAGTGCTTTTTCTGCCAACACGCAACAGAAAGCTCCTCCTAATGTAATCAAAATAGACGGTAAATCCCAGAAATACTTAAGTCCTCCGAAGCCGGCACCATTGATGATACCAAAGAGTACTACCACCGCACATAATACTATACCCAATATTGAAGCTAAATCCATATCTTGTACCTTCTTTACTGTTACTTACAATTGGACATACTAATGCCCATCTTCTAAATAATTCTACTAGAAAAAAGCAGACTTGTCTACTTCCTTTTTGTAAAAAAGCACTAGAAATAAATAATTCCCAGTGCTTTTTATTTATTATCTCTTCAAGTTAACTAATTCTTCTAACAATGTATCTGATACTGTGATAATACGGCTATTTGCCTGGAATCCTCTCTGAGTAGTAATCATTTCTGTAAATTCTGCAGAAAGATCTACATTACTCATTTCCAAAACACCGGTATTCATATAACCACCGCCGGCTGTAATATCTACACCGATACCATCAAATTCACCGGAGTTTAAAGTTGCAGAATAAAGGTTGTCTCCCTGTTTTTCCAAACCGGAAGCATTGGCAAATTCTGCCACTGCAATCTGTCCTAATAATTTGGTCTGTCCATTGTCATAAGAAGCATAAATCATACCGTTTTGCTGGATGGAAATACCGGACATTTCACCTAATTTTCTACCGGTTCCAAG
>JAFZGJ010000197.1 GCA_017555455.1 Lachnospiraceae bacterium | reverse complement strand
GTTTCAACAGAATTTTTTAAAGGTGTCACTCTGGCAGATATGGTGGTAGGATTTTTTGGCATATTAATTGTCTTTTTAATTATTGTATCCTCCCTTCCATATAGAGGATATATTGCCTTTGGATTTGCTTTTGTATTAGTTTTTTTACTTGTGCGTATAGATGATGAGTCTAACTATATGTTTATATTCCGTATTATTTGTCATTTTTCCTATTTTAGAAGATATCGAAAACCGGGATTTGAATATCCGGAGGTAGAGGTGGCAGAAACGGAAGAAGACCTGGAAAATATGGAAGAAACTACAGATAATATAGAATTATTTCATACACAGACCCCAGAAACATCTTTGAATGTGGCTGGGGATATGCTGGTTTTAGAAAAAGATCCGGAAACTTACATGGCAGTTGAAACAATGGAAATGGATTCAGAAGTTAATGTAACAGAAGAAGTACAAGAAAAGGATCCGCTGCAATTGGAATTAGAAGAGGATGGATTTGAGATTATAGATTTAGATGATATATCTGTGGAAAAGGAATCCATTATAAGTAAAGCAGATGATAGTATGGAACAGACAAAAAAGCACCGCAAAGTGTTTGGAAAAAATAAGAAATAAACCTTAAAATGTGAAAAAAGGAGACTCTTAATGAAAATGCTTGGCGGAAAGAAAAAAGAGGGAAAAGTAGTAGATAACAAAACTACGAAGCAGATGAAGCAGGGAAAAGTGCAGAAAAATAAAGAAAATAAAAAAGCTGCAAAGGCCGCAAATGTTAAAAGAAATGAAGAAGCAGTAAATGTTTCAGCGGTTAAGGCTAATAAAAAAGCTGTAAAAGCCACAGACGTTAAAGCAAAGAAAAAAAGTATAAATACAAAAGACGTTAAGGCGAAGAAGGATAAGAAAATTCAGGATATTCATAAAATGACCATTATCAAGGGAATCCATGATGATTTGATTGATTATGGAACTTATTTTGGTGCAGTAATGGAAATTCCATCCATTGAATTTCGATTTTTCTCTCAGCATCGCCGTTCCAATTCCATTGACGTAGCTTTAGCCAATGTAATTCGTTCTGTGGGACCAAAATACAGCGCCAATCTTGTAAAAATAGAACGTCCTCTTATGATGGATGATTATATTAATACAGAGATGGAAAAAATCGAAATGCTGAAAAAGAGTTTTGAGCATGGCGTATTTAATGAAAAAGAGCTGAAAGCCAGAGTTGAGCTGATTTGTGAGCGTTTGGATGTTTTGAACAACATGAATGAGGAGGATCTGATTTTAGTACCACATTATTATTTGGTATTGTTTGATAGCGATAAGCGTCAGTTAGAGAATCAGATGCGTACTGCTATTGCCAGCTTAAAGGGCGGGGAAATGGATCCCAGAAGGCTGAATGACAAAGAATTAGCAGTGTTTTTACGTTATACCAATAGTGTTGATTTTGATGAACGTGAGATTGAAGAAGTAGAACCGGAAAAATATGTGGATTATTTCTTACCGGATACCTTAGAAATCAAACAAAAAACAGTAGAAGTTAACAACATCATTACCCATAACTTCAGAGTAAGCAGATATCCATTAGAGGTAGGAGATGCTTGGGGAGCTGATTTATTTGATATTCCGGGAACCAAGGTTGTGATTAAGTTTAGTCAGATGGATCATGACAAATCTGTTCGCGCTATTGACCGTTCCATTGGAGAATTGCAGAGTCAGTGGTCTTCCACCAGTGTATCTTCCAAAGTTATTGAATTAGAGACACATATTGAAACACTTTCCAGTTTGTTGTTGATGTTACAGAATAACAATGAATCTTTGATTGCTATGAATATGTATGTAACAGCATACGATATTGCAGCAACCAGAGAGTCTAAACATATTGTACATCAGCCACCACTTTCTAATTTACCAAGAATAAGTGGCATGAAAAAAGATGTTAAGCGTACCTTTACGGAAGCAGGCTTTCGTTTGAACGATCAATCCTTTATGCAGTTGGAAACATATGTGGCAAGTCAGGTACATGGTTATGATCCATTCTTAAAATCTGCCAGAGGAGTACCGGGTAGTACTTTAGCCGGTGTATTTCCTTGGATTTTTGCCAGCCTTAGAGATAAAAAAGGTATATGCTTAGGAAGTGCCGATGGTGTACCTACTTTTTTGGATTTCTTCCGAAGAGATAACGAACGTGTTAATTCTAATATGGTCATTGTAGGTAAATCCGGTGGTGGTAAATCTTATGCTACCAAGAGTATCCTTTCCAATCTGGCTGCAGACGATAGTAAAATATTCGTTCTGGACCCGGAAAACGAGTACGCAGACTTGGCGGCCAACTTAAATGGTAAGTTTATTAATGTTGCCAATGCTTCTCATGGACGAATTAATCCATTCCAGGTTATTACATCCTTGGAAGATGATGAAGCAGAAGAAGGAATGGAAACCAACAGTTTTGCAGAGCATTTACAGTTCTTAGAAGAATTTTTCCGTCAGATTCTGCCGGAAGTAAATGCAGATGCTATGGAATATTTAAACAACCTGATTAACAGGGTATATATGCGTCGTAATATCGACCAGTATACCAACTTAAATACATTAAGACCGGAAGATTATCCAACCTTTGATAATTTATACGACTGTATCTTGGAAGAATTCCAGAATACACAGAGTGAATATTTAAGAAATAATCTT
>JAFZGJ010000196.1 GCA_017555455.1 Lachnospiraceae bacterium | reverse complement strand
GGTGGCATAGCTTGGAGGTGCGGATTCCCAAAAGGCGGATGGGAGTCCCATTCCACAATTCTTTGAACAAATGGCAGGCAGTTTCATATATTAAAGTAGTAGAATCCGTTGGAATATCTAAAGTTGTTTGGTGAGAAACACTTTGAAAGGTATGGTACTTTATTTCGCAACTGACCATTCCTGCCAATTGGTTTTCTTTGCGAAGACGGCTCCCTACACTTTCCGAAAGCTGCATTAATACTTTGCAGGCATCTGCGGTATTTTCAATGTCTTTACTGACGGTGGTTGAGTTGCCGATTCCTTTCGCTTGAGGGGGTAAAGGTTCTACCCGTGAATCATCGATACCGTTGGCAAATTCCCAAAGAGTAAGACCGTGACTTTTTAAGTGGGAAACTAAAATCCGGGGATTTGCTTTTGCTAAATCACCAATGGTAAGAATCTCTAATTTCCGCAGAGCTTCTACACTGGAGTGTCCGCACATAAACAATTCATTTACCGGCAAATGCCACATCTTTTCTTCTATTTCATAAGAAAATAAAGTATGGATTAAATTAGGTTTTTTAAAATCAGAGGCCATTTTTGCCAAAACTTTTCTGTCGGAGATACCAATATTTACTGTAAAGTGAAATTTTTCATATATGGAATTTTTAATCTGGGTTGCTGCATCCATATAACTTGGATATAGATGAGCAACAGGTGAAAAATTCATATAGCACTCATCGATACTGACTTGCTCTATTTCCGGACATATGGAGGAAAGGTATTCCATGAGCCGGTGGGAACGTTCACGATACATTTTGTGATCCGGCGGAGCCAAAGTCAGGGTTGGGCATTTTTTGAAAGCATTTACAATAGGTTCCCCGGTTTGGATTCCATACTTTTTTGCAGGGGTGGATTTAGCCAGTACTACCCCGTGTCTTTTTTTTATGTCTCCTCCGATAATGGCAGGAATTTCCCGTAAATCTGTGGTGTTTCCCTGCTCTAAGAGACTTAATGCTGTCCAGCTGAGAAACGCAGAATTAACATCTATATGAAAAATAATGTTTTCCATTTAAAATGCCTCCTTTTAGAGTTACACAGTTAAATAAATGGCAAAAGTTTCTTTTAAGGTAACATTATAACATCTACTTTACAAGGAAAAAAAATACTGTTAATATGTAGATATTACAAAAATGTTACAATGAATAAAATGTGGAAAGAATGACATAAACTAAAGAATATGATAAAAATCAGCCAAAATTATAAAAAAATTCAGCTTACCTGGATGAAAATAATGCTATTTTTTGCAATAGGATTTATATTTGTTATGCCGGGGATGATAGTTGAAGATCATAGAGATAAAAATTATTTTACTATATATTTAAATGAAGCTAAAATCGGTGCTACAGATTCCAGAGATACCATAGATGAGGTTATGGCTCAGGCAAGAAGAATTATTGCGGGAGGTAGTACGGAATTAATATATGCCAGAATGGATTTAGAGGTAAATGGAGAAAAAGTACTTTTCGGGCGTATTGACAGCAAACGAACCTTATTGAATCGGGTGGCAGGTGTATTAAAGGAAAACTCCATCCAAACCTTACAGCGGGCGTATACCGTAAAGGTGAATGAGTACAGTGTAAATCTGGCAACCAGTGATGAAGTAAAGCAGCTTTTGGAAGCGGCGTTGGATAAATATGATATCAATGACGAATATAGTGTAGAGTTGGTGCTGGATCCTACCAGAGAATTGCATGTATTAACTGCGCAGATTCATAAGACGGAAGAAAAAGAGGAAGAAGAAAAAGAAGTTTTCTGGGAAAGTGGTGTTGAAAAATATTTTGAAGATATTTTTGATTCCATGGAACCGGAAGTGGAACGTGATTTTGAGGAGTATTATTATGGATTGACCGCAATGGATTTTGCGGAAAAAGTGGAAATCGTAGAAACCTTTTTGTTGCCGGAAGAAATTTCTGATTTGACTTCAGCTATTGATGAGGTGACGAAGGACAAAGAAGTAAATGAAATTTATGAGGTAGTGGCAGGAGATACTCTTTCGGAAATTGTTGACAAAACAAATATTCCTATGGAAAGAATTATTGAACTGAATGATTTTATAAAAAATGAAAATACTACTCTTCATATAGGTGATGAAATTATTATTACGGTTCCGGAACCGGAATTATCTATTGTACGAACCGAACAACAGTATTTAGAAGAAGCGTATGATGCAGATGTTATTTATATAGATAATAATGAGTGGTATACCAATCAGGAAAAAACACTACAGGAGCCATCCACCGGTTTCCGAAAGGCAGTAGCTGATATTACTTATCGGAATGATAAAGTAATCAGTAAAGAAATTGTAAAAGAAGTTGTTCTGATGGAAGCGGTTCCTAAAATTGTAGAAAGAGGAACCAAGATTCCGCCAACCTTCATTAAACCGATTTCCGGTGGTAAACTTACTTCGAATTTTGGTAGAAGAACAGCACCTAAGAAAGGAGCATCTTCTAATCATAAAGGTGTTGACTGGGGAATTCCCAGAGGAAGTTCTGTTGTTGCTGCTTCCGGTGGTACCGTAACCAAGGCCGGATGGGGCGGAGGATACGGATATGTTGTATATATTAAGCATCCGGGAGGAATCGAAACACGATATGCACATTGCAGTAAGGTGCTTGTATCTGCCGGTCAGACAGTAAAACAGGGACAAAGAATTGCACTGTCAGGAAACACGGGTGTAAGTACAGGACCTCATCTTCATTTTGAAGTCCGGGTAAATGGTAATCCTGTTAATCCATTTTCGTACATTAACTGATGAAAAGGCGATAAAAAACAAACAGAAGTTTGCAGGTTTACAAAATCAAATTATGTGATATACTTAGCTGATGACTTATAGATTGTTTATTATGAGGTAAATGATGGAGCAATATGCAATTAAAGGTGGCAATCCGTTAGTTGGTGAAGTTGAAATTGGTGGTGCTAAGAATGCAGCATTACCGATTTTGGCAGCTGCTATTATGACGGATGAAACTGTTTTGATAGAAAATGTCCCTGATGTAAGGGATACCAATGCCCTTTTACAGGCAATGGAAAGTATTGGTGTTATTGTTGAAAGATTAGACAGACACACCGTAAAAATTAATGGTTCTCAGATTCATGCACATGTGATTGAGGACGACTTAATAAAAAAAATCAGAGCGTCTTATTATTTAATAGGAGCATTGTTAGGAAAGTATAAGGAAGCAGAAGTGGTTCTTCCGGGAGGATGCAATATCGGAAGCCGTCCTATTGACCAACATATTAAAGGTTGGAAAGCATTAGGAACAAAGGTGGATATTGCCCATGGCTTGATTTCTGCAAAGGCGGAAAGCTTAAAGGGAAGCCATATTTATATGGACGTGGTTTCTGTTGGGGCAACCATTAATGTTATGATGGCGGCAGCTATGGCAGAGGGACAGACGATTATTGAAAATGCGGCAAAGGAACCTCATGTTGTTGACTTGGCTAACTTTTTAAACAGTATGGGAGCTAATATTAAAGGTGCCGGTACAGATGTAATCCGTATCAAGGGTGTCAGCAAATTGCATAAAACAGAGTATACCATTATTCCGGACCAGATTGAAGCAGGAACCTTTATGTTTGCGGCAGCAGTAACGAAAGGAGATGTTACTGTTAAAAATGTAATTCCCAAGCATTTAGAGTCTATTACAGCGAAGTTGATAGAAATAGGATGTGAAGTGGAAGAATCTGACGATGCTGTCAGAGTAGTTGCGTCTAAACCGTTGATGCATACCCATGTAAAAACGTTGCCATATCCGGGATTTCCTACCGATATGCAGCCACAGATTGCAGTTGCACTGGGACTTTCTCAGGGAACCAGTATTGTAACGGAAAGTATTTTTGAAAACCGTTTCCGCTATGTGGATGAACTTACCAGAATGGGAGCTAACATTAAGGTAGAAGGTAATACTGCTATTATCAATGGTGTGAATAAATACACGGGAGCCAGTGTTAATGCACCGGATTTACGTGCAGGAGCAGCCTTAGTTATGGCGGCCTTGGCAGCGGAAGGATTTTCTGTGATTGAAGAAATTCATTATATTCAAAGAGGATATGAAGATTTTGAACTGAAGCTGCAGAGTTTGGGAGCTCATATTGAAAAGGTAGAATCTGAAAGAGAAATACAAAAATTTAAATTAAAAGTAGGATAATAAAAAGTCGCACTTTCAAGGTGCGACTTTTTGGTTGTGAAATATAAAAAACATACATTGATATAATGCTAGGTATTAAAGAATAGCTTCGATAGAAACACCGGAAGGTTCCTGCATCAAATCGATATAACCATCTTCTGTTTTTAGTAGTGGTCTGGAAAGAGCCTGTTTGTTGATGAAGAATACGGTGCCCTCCCTGCCGTCTGTTAAACGGACACGATTAGAAATATAAGTGCTTACTACATTTTCCAAGAAGGTCAAGATGTATTGTGTATCGTATTTTTGGAAACCTTCATGTTCAAAAATTTCAATAACTTTAAATGGACATAACGGACCACGATAAACTCTGGCAGCTGTCATGGCATCGTAAACATCTGCAATGGAAACGATTTTGGCATATTTGCTAATTTTTTCTGCAGGAAGCCCTATCGGATATCCTTTTCCATCGCAACGTTCATGGTGCATCAAAGCGGCATTCATAATATGATGATTTACATTACATCTTTTAAGAATTTTATAACCTTCAATAGGATGTTTTTTGATAATATCATATTCCTGATCTGTTAAACGGTCCGGCTTTTTAATAATATGTTCAGGAATCTTTAATTTACCAATATCATGCAAAAGTCCACATTGGGTTGCCAATTCAATTTCTTCCGGTGCGAATTTTAACCAGGAAGCTAATACATTACAAATTAAGGCTACGTTTAAACCGTGTGTATAGGTTAAATCATCATACTGTCTAAGGTTGTGTAACATGTCAAAAATGTGAATGTTTCCACGGGCAGTATCTAATAAAGATAAAGTGTCCTTTAATAAGATATCTACATCTAAAGGTGCATTTTTTTCCACTACATCGTTAAGGATGCTTTTAAAATGGGATACATCTTTTTTAAATTCAGCAGAGAATTTTTTAAATTCAGGGCTGTTTTTGATATATGTAGAATGAGTAGTCTCCGGCACTTTAGTTACCATAGTTGGAGAAGGTACTACATCAACTTTTTCTTTAATATATACAAAAGGAATGGAATAATATAGTAATCTTGTAATAGTTCGGTCAGTTAAAGAAAAACCTTCCGGTAAAATTAGTTGATCGTCCATGCTATAAACATCTTTGGCAACCATCATACCGGGAGTTAATTGGGTAGTTGAAATTCTCTTCATAAAATCCTCCCTGTTAGAGTTAAATAATTTCTTCTATGTATACGGCATCCGGCTCTTTACTTAAATCAATATACAAGGAACCGCTTCGGATCAAAGGGCGGGCAAGCATCTGCTTGTTCATAAGGATGACTTCGCCGGTTCTTCCGTCGCTTAAACGTACATAACTTTTGATATAGGTATTTACAATATTTTCTATAAAAGTTAACAGAAAATGAGTGTCGTATTTGGATAGTCCTTCTTTTTCTAAAATATCAATAACTTTAAAAGGACAAATAGCACCACGATATACGCGGGCTGATGTCATGGCATCGTATACATCTGCAATGGCTACGATTTTAGCATAAGTATCAATTTTTTCATCCATTAATCCAAAGGGATAGCCGCTACCGTCAGCGCGTTCGTGATGCATCATGGCAGAATTAGCAATGTGGGGATTTATGGAATGTTTGGTTAAAATTTCGTATCCGGAAAAAGGATGTGTTTTTACAATATTATACTCTGCTTCGGACAATTTCCCGGGTTTTTTGATGATATCTTCCGGTACCTTTAATTTTCCAATATCATGTAGCAGACCGCATTGTGTGGCCAGAAAAACTTCTCCTTCGTTCATATGAAGCCAGGTGGCAAGCAAATTAGAAATTAATGCAACATTTATGGAATGAGCATAGGTAGAATCATCATACTGGCGCATATTGCTTATCATTTCCAGTATATGAATATTGTTGCTGGAATTATGCAATAGGGCAAGTGTATCTTGGAGAATATCCTGGATATCTAAGGGCGCATTTTTTTCAACAACATCATTGAGAAAATTTTTGAATTTATAAACATCTTTTTCGAATTCTTCAGCAAAATGTTGAAATTCAGGGGTGCTTCTTACACGTTCTGAATAGGTTTTCATTTCACTATAAGAAAAATGATCGCTTTCCTCTTCTACACAGACGAAAGGAACCGAATAAAAAGTTAATTTTGTAATGGCTTTGTCTGTTAGACGATATCCGGCAGGGTAGAGAAGCTGATTGCGAAATGACATTATGTTTTCGGCAACTACCATACCGGGGACAAGTTCATCTATACTGATTTTGCGCATAAAGGATTCTCCTTTGCAAAAAAATTACCAATTGTCAAATATGCATAATAATCCATACTAGATATAAAAAGTATAGATTTTCCGGATATCATTGTCAAGAAAAGGGCTTATATGTGTGTAAAAAAATACGAAAATAGTTGTGATAGAAGGAAAAATAAGGTACTAAAAAAAGTACAATTCTTTTTCTTGAAATGAGTTGACAAGAAAGGTGATATCAAGTATTTTATAGTCAAGATATAAAAATTCCATATTGTAATTTCTCTCTTATTCAGAGTGGTGGAGGTACATAGGGCCTGTGAAGCCACGGCAACCCCCCGGAGTCGGGAAGGTGCCAACCTGAGCGAAGTATATCGAACAATAAGAGGATTTGAGTATCGTTATTTCAGTCCGCTTATTTTTGTAAGCGGACTTTTCTTTTAGGCGAATGAGAAATGCAAAGCATTTCGAATCTGCTTATGGTATGTAACTGATAATATATTGAAAAAAGCAAAGGAGAACGAAAATGGAAAAAAGATTATTTACTTCCGAATCTGTAACTGAAGGTCATCCGGATAAAATCTGTGATAATATTTCTGACGCGGTATTAGATGCTATTATGGCACAGGATCCTAACAGCCGTGTAGCTTGTGAAACAGCTATCACAACAGGTCTTGTACTTGTAATGGGTGAAATTACAACTAACGCAACTGTAGATTTCCAGAGCGTAGTTCGTAATACAATTAGAGAAATTGGATACGATCATTCTGATAAAGGATTTGATTGCAACACATGTGGTGTTATTGTAGCATTAGACAAACAGTCTGCAGATATTGCTATGGGTGTAGACCAAGCATTAGAAGCAAAAGAAAACCAGATGTCAGATGCTGATATTGAAGCAATTGGTGCCGGAGACCAGGGTATGATGTTTGGATATGCTTGTAACGAAACAGAAGAGTATATGCCATATCCAATCGCATTAGCTCATAAATTAACAAAAAAATTAACAGAAGTTAGAAAAGATGGAACTCTTCCTTACTTAAGAGCGGACGGAAAGAGCCAGGTTACTGTAGAATATGATGAAAATGGTAAAGCAGTTGCTATCGATGCAGTAGTAATTTCTACTCAGCATGCTGCAGAAATCAGCCAGGAACAGATTCATGAAGATATCAGAAAATATGTTATCGATCCTATAATTCCACAGGATATGGTAAATGAAGATACTAAATACTTCATCAATCCTACAGGACGTTTCGTAATCGGTGGACCAAATGGTGACTCCGGTTTAACAGGACGTAAAATCATCGTTGATACTTACGGCGGATGGGCTCGTCATGGCGGCGGAGCTTTCTCCGGAAAAGATTGTACAAAAGTAGACCGTTCTGCAGCATATGCAGCACGTTACGTTGCAAAAAATATTGTAGCAGCAGGTCTTGCTGATAAATGTGAAATCCAGTTATCTTACGCTATTGGTGTAGCACAGCCTACATCTGTAAGAGTGGATACTTTCGGAACAGGTAAATTAGATGAAATCCGTTTGGTAGAAATTATTCGTGAAAACTTCGATCTTCGTCCTGCGGGAATCATCAAAATGTTAGACCTTCGTCGTCCAATCTACAAACAGACTGCAGC
>JAFZGJ010000195.1 GCA_017555455.1 Lachnospiraceae bacterium | reverse complement strand
CCACTGTTGGCGTAAATATTCTAAATATGGAATTAATACCATTTGAATTACATCTGAATCAATCGGATATTTTAATCCAGCATGCTGAAATTCTTCTGGAAATTCAATATTTTCAAAATCATCAATTTCAAAACAATCAATAGTAATTGGTTTTGACATTAATTTGTGCATCGTGGAAGTAGAATTTGCCACTGTGCCTACTTTATAAGTATCAAATTCTTTCCCATGCCTTTCGGCACTGACTATCTTTTACTCTCAAATGAGAGGAAACCATTTCGGCATTTAAGAGGCTTCATTTCTTATAACCTCGCTACGTATCAATAGTAGCCCTACTCTCCTGCCCAGAAGGCTTAGGAGATAGTCGATACAGGTTTATCTTAAATTAAATTAAATCTTCAATATTATATTTTTGGTCATATTTAATAATTCTTAATTCAATACCATTATCTTTACAATATTGAATTTTTCTCTTATCATTTATTATTAAATTTTCATAACCATTTTTCCAAGAGCCTTCTGGTATTTCATAATGCTATATTCCATTATATTCAATTAAATGTGATAATTGACCTTCCTTAAAAATAGCAAAATCAAATTTTAAACTTCTTCCGCCGATACCTTTTAAATCAGAAAAAGTGTACTGAGTCGCAAACTCTATATTGTTTTCTAATAACATTTTAGTAATTTTTTTCTCATTTTGAGAATGGACACATCCGCATGATTGTGTATCTCCATTGCGAATTGTACTTCCTCTAGTAATAAAAATATTACCACAATGTTTACACAAACATTTCCACTTAGCGATTTGTTGATTATCGCTACCGGCATATTCTAATACTTTAATATTATCATCTTCATAATTTAACATATTTTTAGTATTTTTAGATGCCTATTCTTTCTAAAGGCATCCGCAAGATTTAGTATGATTACTATTTAAATTTCTAGTATCAACATCTAGCTCATTACCACATTTACATTTACAATGCCATTTTCCACCTTTAATATAATATTCAGCGGTTAAATAGCCAAATTGTTTTCCAGTTAAATCTACTCTTGGTTTTGAATTTCGTGTTTGTTTCAATGTAATCATCTCCTTATATTATATATAAAAAGTATCTGAATCACATTGAAAGAATTTGATACGAATAATTTAAGATATTTCCCACGGGATTCCTGGGAGGTTCCCCGTTAGCCTAATTAATAATTAGACCCTCTGCGATAACAGAGAAAAGTTTTTCATTGGCGAAAAGTTCACCAGTAGATTGGAGCCGTGATATCAACTGATACAAAAATCTGTCGCATAAATTTACGATGCTCAGAACCAGCTTTAATTAAATTTTTTGCTAATTTCATATCATTCGGCCCGATAGAAATAAATTCCACAATATCGCCGTCTTGGTAAATAATTTTATAATCTTGATTATTAGTTCGTTCCATAATATTATCAATAGTTTCTAATCCATGATAAGTATCGCTTAAATGCCAAGATTCTTTTGGGTTTCGCATTCCATATAATGCATTTTCAAAATTCATTACTCTAATATTTTCAAATTTCATTAATTATTACCTCGCGTAGTATTTAATCCATACTCTTTTGTTTTATAAAAATCAATCCAATAGGCTTCTCGCTCATTTAGTTTACTTCTTGAAACTTCTTCTAAAATTTCAAAAATAAAATTTTCACAACCATATTTTTGCATTTCTGCATATAGTTTATTTGAAGAAGGGGTATAGCTTAACCCACTTTTAATGTGTTGTTTAAATCTTTCTTTTATATCAACAGATTGTCCTATATAAGCTTTATCAGAAGATAAACAGGTTATTTTATAAATGCCGCAATGCTTATTATTATCTGTAAACAGTCTTGACATTAATTTATCATATTCTGTTTTATAATAGGCTTCCCATATTAATTTGTCAACCATTTCTTTATTAAACAAAAGAGGTTGTAATTCTTCTCTAATTAACTTAATATCATTAATATGAAGCTGGGGTAATGTCATTTTGTAAAAATTCTCTTGCTCTTTAAGAGCTTCTTGCCGCAATTTTTCATTAATATAAGCATTTTGCTTAGCTTTTAATTCATTTAATTGACTACTAATTTCTTGTGCGGCCTTAGTTTTAGATAATGAATAAGAAGCTAAATCGTTAAGAACTTCACAATATTCAGTTTCTAATTGATTATAATAATCCTAATAATTTTTATCAAGTTCTTGCGTTTTATCTGAATATACTTTTTCCAAAGCGGATAAACGATATTGCATTTTTTCAGTAGCATCCCGATCTGCTTTATCATATACTTCTTTTGTTAAAATTTCTATTCGATTAACTATATCGCTATATTGCTATTCTTCTTTTTGACAAAGTAGTCTTAAACGCTCATAATCTTTTTCTAATTCTTGATTTTCTAATCTCTTTTTTTCATTAAGAGTAATTATTTCCTATTTTTCTTTTTTTAAATTATACCATTTAAAATAAAAATATCCAGCTAACCCCAGTCCAACTAAAAATCCAAATATTTCCATTTATACCTCGATTTAAAAAGAGGAGAGGTCAATCAACCTCTCCTTAATAATTACTCAGCATCTGTTGCGTTGCAATCTAATGCCATACCTTCAGTATTCAGTTTTAAGAATTTAACTTTTTTATGTGTGCCATCTTCATTTTCAACTTCAGCTTCTTCGCGGAAACCTAACTGTTTTCTCTGAATAGCACTTGTAAAGATACCGTCAACCTGACGTTTTTCCAGACCCAGAGCTTCTGCTACATCTGCGGAAGTTAAATCTGCACCGTTCTGTCCCTGTAAGAATTCAATTACTGCTTTTGTGTTTGGTTTCATAGCCATGATAAATTTCTCCTTTTTCGCCTTATTGGCATTAATTTTTTTTAATTTAATTTATATAATAATCTATGGAAAGAACGATTTTTCTATTCCCTAGTTATTAACTTAACTTACATATATATTATATCAGAAATTTTTAAAAAAGTCAAATTATTTTTTTTCTAATTTTTTCTGAATAATACCATCAATTTGGCTCATTACTTCAAGCCCATTTGGCATTGCCGCAAGCATTCCAGCGTATTTCATAATCTCTTTTTCTACTTTTGATTTTTCATCTTGAGAAATATCTGGATTAGTAATTGCAATTTCTAAATTTGCAATTTTGTCTGCTAATTTGTAAATTTGTTTTTTTCTCATTTCTCATTACCTTATTATTATAACAAAATTTTTTTAAAAAATCAAATTATTTTTCAAAAATTTCTTTTAATGTACTTTCATTTGCATTTTTATCAAAGCGCCAAGATTCAAAAGTTGGGTGACGTAAAGTTTTTTCATTAAAATCTTTTTCCATATATCCAACTTGAATAACTTTATTTAAATATAATTTAGGATTTTCGGATATTGCTTCTTTTGTTGCATCATCTAAACCAGAAGATACAGTGCCAATTTTCACTAAATTATTATTTTCATCATAAGCGCCAATTTCAATAGATGTTTTCCAATTATAATAATAACCTTTAGTTACTGGAACAGTTCTAAAATTAATTCCACGAATAGTCATATGCTCTGTTGTTTTAATTTTTCGTTCAGATAAAATTAAACCAGTAGATAAATCCATTTCTTCATTTACCCAATAAGGCCAATCCGCGGCATCTGCTCCTCCATAATTAGGCAATAAATCTAATTTACCGTCATAATATTTAGTAGCATCGCAAAAACCCATACAAACAACATCTGCTTCTCCATGTTTTTTTACTTTTATACCAGTCCAAGCGGGTTTTTTATCAGGATGGTAAATTGCAGTTTTTTGTTTTAATACTGCGCCTTCTCCACCATTTGCCAAAATATTTTCAATATATTCTTCAATATTTTCAGTAATACAATCTGCTAATCTTAAATATGGATTATTATTTAATTCATGCAATTCCCAAATTTTAGTTAAAATTTTATAACGCAATTCAGCTTTAACATTCATTAAATTAACACCATCATATTGAATAATATCATGTATATAATAGTGAATAGGATTATCCTGTTGTCTTTCAATTGCTTTATCTGGTAAACATCCCATTACAACAGTTGCATCTTTAGATGTTTTTCCTGGGTAATAAATTTCTCCAATAATAGTAGTTTTTGGTGGAAGTTTATCTGCTAAAAAATTTGTTAAATGAGGTACATTTGCTCCTTTTTCTACTAATAAACCATCTTTTGCACTTACGGTTCTACTAAATAAATAATTATAATTATCAGTTTTTTCAAACTGATACCAAAAACCATCTACTTTTTCTTGAGCAAAATATTCTCCAGAATTACAATGTTTAGATAATTCATGTTTTTTATTATCTGGCAACTGCCAAATTCTCATTGCTAATACCATATTTGCTTCTGGATACATTTTATCACCTTTACCTTATAAATATATTATATAATATTTTTTTAAAATTGTCAATAGGGAGAGAATTAACTCTCCCTATAAAATTAAATTTTAGATACAGAAACAATATTATTATTTTTAATAATATTGTTACCCAATGAAGTTTTTGTTAATAATGGTAATTCCTCTGTACTAATTCTAATAGAATTTTTATTACCAATTACTAATAAATTATCTGTATCATCGATTAAAGCTACTCCCGCAACTGGAGAATTGGAATATTTTACGCCTTTCCCGCCGCGATTTTGAGTATTAAATTCATTTAAAGATACTTTTTTCCCGTATCCATCAATAGATAAAACAGCTAAATTATCTGTATTATGCTTAATTGGTAAACAGGTTAAAATAGTATCATTTTCATTTAAATTCATTCCTTTAACACCTTGAGCGGTTCGAGAAGATAAAGGCATATTTTTAGTTTCAAATCTAATAATCATTCCATTTTTTGTCATTAATAACATTTCTTCTTCTTCAATAAATGTTACTGCTGCTAGCGCATCACCTTCACGCAATGCAATAGCTTTAACTCCTGCTGCGCGTTTAGTTTGAGTATATTCATCTAATGGAACTTTTTTAATAATACCATTTTTGGTTACAAAAAATACATATTTTGCAGTTGAACCGTGATATAAAGATGCATATGCCATAGGGATTTCTTTTGTTTCAAAATTAATTAGACTAGAAACTGGTACACCTTTAGAAGAATTTGTGCCAACAGGGATATCATCTACAATTAAACGATACATTTTACCTTCTGATGAAAATACCATTAATGTATCAATAGTATTTGTTTTTACGATAAAAGAAGTAATATCATCATTATTTTTTACTCCCACTCCGCCGCGTTTTTGAGCGCGATAAGATTTAGAAGGAATTCGTTTAATTAAATGAGATTCGGAAATTACGACAACGCAATCTTCTGGAGTTACTGTTTCAATAATTTTTTCTTTAGGATCTTCTGATAATTGAATTAATTTAGTTTTACGCGTATCCCCATATTTTTTTACAATATCTTCTAATCTTTCACGAATTTCTTTTAATTGCAATTCATCGCTATTTAATAAAGCATTTAATTTTTTAATTGTGTTATTTAAATCAGTTTGCTCGTTTTGCAATTCAATTCTTTCAAGTCCGGCTAATCTTCCTAATTTCATGTCTACGATTGCTTTAGCTTGATTTTCTGTAAAATTATATGTTATAATTAAATTGTCCTTAGCTTTTGCACTACTTTCAGATTTTTTAATTAAAGCAATAATATTATCAATATCTTCTAAAGCTTTTAATAAACCATCTACAATTTCTAATCTTGCTTTAGCTTTATTTAAATCAAAAACAGTTTCTTTAATTAAGCACTCTATATTATGATTTACATAAATTTTAATACAATCTTTTAAATTTAATAATAAAGGTGTTTTATCAACAAGAGCAACTTGATTATATGAAAAAGAAGATTGTAAATTGGTTTTTGCAAATAATTTACTAATAACCGATTTAAAGTTTGCATCTTTTGCGCATTCTACTACAATGCGAACACCTTTCTTATTTGTCTCGTCCCGCACATTAGAAATTTCCGGAATATCACCATTATCGCAAACTGTACCAATTTCTGAGATTAATCCTTCTACTGTTTTGCCGTATGGAATTTCATAGAATATAATTGCATTATCTTCAATTACATATTTACTTCTAATTTTTACTGAGCCTTTTCCTGTTGTCATAATTTTAGAAATATCATTTTTATTAATAATAATCCCGCCAGTTGGAAAATCTGGTCCCGGTAACATAGGTTCTTTCCCATCCATGTAATCATAAATTGCCTGTGCAACCTCGTTTAAATTATGACAAGCAAAACCAGTAGCCATTGCTACACCAATCCCGGTATTTGGATTACATAATAAATTAGGAAAAATTGCAGGTAATGTTTCAGGTTCTTCTTCTGTTTCATCAAAAGTAAGTTTAAATGGAACATTTTTCTTTTTAATACCTTGCATCATACCTTCTTCAGCTAATTTAGATAATCTCGCTTCAGTATAACGCATAGCTGCAGGACCATCCCCAATTTGATTACCATTAGACCCATGCCAATCAATTAGTGGATATCGCATTACCCAATTTTGGCTTAAACGTACTAATGCGCCATAAATACTAGAATCGCCATGAGGATGTAAACTTGCCATAACATTACCAACAATACGAGCAGCTTTTACGTGTGGTTTAGATGTTGTAAAACCATCCCTATAAGCTCCCCATAAAATTCTAGTTGCTACTGGTTTTAATCCAGTTTTAGCATCCGGAATTGCGCGATCGGTATTGACTGCCATAGCATATTCAATAAAATTAGTACCTAATTCTTTTTCTAATAAATAGTGTGTTTCATTATGAATAATAGTTTTAATTTCATTAGACATTATAAGTAGCCTCCGATGCATGCTCTTGAATAAATTGTTTTCGAGGTTCTGCTGCAGTTCCCATTAAATCTTCAAATAATTGGTCTACTTTTTTCATATCTTCCACAGTAATTTGCTTAATAATACGAGACTCAGGATTTGTTAAAGTTTCTTCTGTTTCTTCGACACTCATTTCACCTACGTATTTGTCCAATGTTACCATTGGTACTGACTATTTCTTATCTCAGGCTAACGTATTAACTGCCTTCAACGATGCTACCTTTTCGGTTCTCATGTGCTTCGTTTCCTAAAACACAGACATTTATCAATAATGTCCCTACTCCCCGACAAAGGGGATAGTCGATACAGGTTATACTACAATATTTTTCCAATTTTGATAAGACCAAACATTTTGAAAAGAACCTTTAGTTAATTTATTTTTATAATCCTAATAAACTATACTAGATTCTTCTCCATTTTTTTTTCTTAATCTAATATTTCGAACATCTTCTTCTGTTAGTTTTGAACGACCATTAGATGAACCGGTATTTCCAGTATTATTTTTATGAAAATTTTTATTTTCCTCAGTATAAACTTCAGGCATTATAGAAACCCATGTTTCACCTTTCCATATTTTACTAAAACCAGATTCTCCAATACGATTATTATAATCTAAAAAAACATCTTTTTTTCTTTCATGGTTATTATATCTATTTCGAATATTAATAACATCTTCTTCTGTTAATTTATGACCAGGATGGTTTTCACCATAATTATCTTCACCACCACAAGTCTAATTATAACCATTTTGATAAGAATTATAATATTTTATCCATTCTCGTTCTTTTATTTTTAATTCTTCTAAAAGACATTCTTCTAATATTTCAAAAGAAAAATTTTCTAATCCATATTTTTTAAAAGCTAAATATAAAGGTTTTCTAATTTCTCTTTCCCAATTATATGGATTTTTATGTTGAGTCCATCGTTTTTGGATATTGGCGCTTTGACCAATATAACAATGATTATTTAATTTATTTTCAATTTTATAAATACCTATCATTTTTTTTATCTCCTTAATTAATTTTAAGAAGATAATATCGTAGTATTTTCCCACGAGATTATCTTATAATATTTTATTTTTAATCATTTCAGTTTGTCTTGAAATGACCAAATATTATTATAAGACTTCCTCGTTAGCTGCGACCCCATTTTTTTTGATAATTAATTGGGAAAGCGCAACCCCAGTGATTACTGGTAAAGTAGCTAAGGGCCAGACTATCTCTTACCCTTTCATACGACCAACTGTATATTTTTTCCCTTTATGATTAGCTCGATATACCTCTAATTCTTCATCATTTTTTAAATATACATAAGTATCTTTTCCCTCTGTAATTTTATACAAAGGTGGGAAACCTGCATAAATATGACCATCATAAAATAATTCTGGACAGAAGTTCCAAATAAATGTATAGAAAAGATTTTTAATATGAGCACCATCTACGTCAGCATCAGACATAATAATAATTTTATCATAACGTAAATCTTCTGGTTCATAAGTTAATTTCATTGTTTTTGGATCTGCTTTTAAACCAAAAGCTTCAATCATTGTCATAATTTCTGCATTTTTTTGAATTTTATCAAGGCTAGCTTTTTGAGTATTTAAAATTTTGCCTCGTACAGGCATTACTGCTTGATATTTATTATCTCTAGCTAATTTTAAGTTTCCACTAGCAGAATCGCCTTCTGTGATATAAATTTCGCACTTACTTCTATCTTTTGATGAACAATCTGCTAATTTACTATCAAATTTAAGAGCTTTTTCTTTTTTCTGAGTAGTATTACGAACTGCTTCCCTAGCTTTTTTAGCAGCTTCTCTAGCTTTACGTGCGGCCAATGCTTTATCTGCAATTCCTTTTACTTCTTTTTCATTAGCATTAAACCAGATATTTAAATTTTCAGTTAAAGCTGCGATAAATGGCTTAGTTTCAATTTTAGTAATACGAGATTTAACCTGCGCATCATATGATACTCCCGGTACAGTTAAATTAAATACTACATATAATCCTTCTTGAATATCATCGCCGGTTAAATTTTCATCTTTTTCTTTTAACCAACCTTTATCTCTAAAGAATTTATTAAATTCTCGAGTTAAAGCCGTTTTGATTTGAGTGATATGAGGCCCGGAGTCAGTTAAACCGGTATTAACATAAGGAATAATTGTAGAAGAATAATTAGTAGTATAAGTTAAAACTAAGTCCATTTTGTATTTCTCTTGTTCAAAATTTACCACTAAACGATTATTAATTAATTCTTTTTCTTTTACATTTTCATTAACTAAATCAGTTAAACCATTTTTAGATAAGTAAGTAATTTTTTCACCATTATTATCTAAATTAATACTTAATCCAGGGCATAAGCAAGAGGTAGTTTTAAATAAATCTTTAATAGATTTAATATCTACTTCGGGATTTGTAAAAAATTCTTTACTTGGTTTCCATTGTACTAATGTACCACTTGGGCGATTAATATTATCCCATTTGCCAGTATCTCGTTTTTCAAAAATACCTTCTTTAAACCAAATATGCTCATATTCGCCATCTCGCCAAGAAATAACTTCTAACCAATTAGAAAGATAAGTAGTAATTTTAGAACCAATACCAAAAGAGCCTAAAGAAGTTCCTTCGTAAGTGCCATCTTCTCTATATTTACCAGAGGTGTTTAATACACTAAAAGAGGCTTCTAAAATTGTTTTCCCATCATCTCTAAAAGAATTTGGGATAAAGCCTTGTCCGTAGTCTTCTAAAATAACTGTATCATTTTTAATAGTTACATCAATTCGATCTCCGTGACCAAGTCTAAATTCATCTACAGCATTAGAGAAAATTTCTACTAATAATTGAGTAGAATAAGTCGTATCACCTGCGTATACCCCTGGGCGCAAACGAGTAAATTCTAATGGAGATAATGATTCAATACTATCTTTAGTATATAATTTATTGCTCATTATTTAATTTCCTTCCCTTTAGTTGTTTCATAAACACCTTTTAAGAAATGTTTATTAAATAAATGTTTCTCTGAAATAGAACCAGAAGCAAGATTTGTTAAACAAAAATTAATAAATTCTTTTGTATCAGGATGCATTTTTGGATTAGTTGCTAATTTATTAATCCACCATTCTAATTCCGCTGTCCAACTAAACCCCTCTCCCATATATGCTTTTCCTGCTGCAATATAATCGGCAAGCATTTCGCAAGCATACTTAAAAGGCATTTTAATAGCGGTTGTTCCTTTATCATAATTATCTGTCCAATATTCATAATGGTGCGGATTTCGACCTTTATGATGTTGCCATGCTAAAGAAAAACCTTTTTCTTTTTTGCAAGCATCAATTGGACTTGAAGTGCCTTGATAATATTTTAAACTTTCTTTGAACTCCACTAAAGATAATTTAGACATATCATGCATAATTCCTTGATAATAAAGTCCCATTTTAAAACAATATTTAGCAACCCAATATTTATGAGTGCAAATTTTGCGAAAATGCTTAATCGCATTGCTCATCTAACCTCTCCTTTCTTATTTACTTTATTTTAATTCTTCAAACTTTATGTATATATAATATCATATTTTTTTTAAAAAATCAAGTTATACCTTAATAGAATTTAGTAAAATAGATAAAAAAAAATAAGGGACTCATATGAGTCCCTTATTATTTATTTAATAATTTAGTTGGAAGTTCATCTATTTCTTCCATTAATGGAGTTAAATCTCCATTTCCGCCTAATACTTTATAAACATTATGCATCTCATGAAGATGTTTTCTATCTTCAAAGGCAATTTCTTTTTCTTTTAAATGCAAATGCGCTTGTTCTTTTATGCGATCCATTAGAAGCATTTTCATAGCTTCTTTTAAAGCTTTTATATCTTCATCTTCTTTGGTTTCAGTTTTTTCTTCATGGTTTTTTCTTGCTCTAATATATTCACCAACTTGATTAATAAAAGCTGCAACTGTAGAACCGCCTAAAACTGCAAGTAGTATTTCCATAATAATCCTCCCTAATATTAAATAGGGAATTCTGCATTATAATTATTAGTAATATCAACAAAAGAATACTCATGAAGAGTATTTTGAGGAATTTGTTGAATCATACTTTCAAATTTAATGCCACCTTGGGTATTTTCTGCTTTTGATTTATTGTAATAAAAAGCTTGACTAACGCCATATGCACCCCAAGGAAAAGCTACCATGGTGCTCAACCAAGGTAAAGAACCTAAATAACCTGCAATTACACAATAAAAAGCTAAAATAATAAAAGCGATTGTCATAATCCAAACTAAAATAGATTCTTGAATCAATAATAATTTGGAAAATTCTGAATGTTGTTTTAATAAATTCATTTTAATTTATTAAATAACCTTTGAATTAAAGTTAAACATTCTTGGCGAGTAATAAATTTTTGAGCTTGAACATTCCCATTAGAATCCCCTACAATAATTCCTTCGCCAATTGCCCAATTCATAACATTTTTAGCCCAATCGCTAGTTGGTTTTTTAGCCTATTCTGCAATATAATTATCCATCATTTTATTAAACTGTTCTTGAGTCATTTCATCATCATCCTCTCTTAAGAGTTTTTCAACATCATTTCTTACATCTTCCATTGTTTTTCCATAAATTTTAAACCAATGTAAAACATCTGCATGATTACTTGCAAAACCTAATTTATTAGCTTCTGCATGACAAAGAATAGTTGGTATATTAATGCCATTAATTTTTACATAATTTTTTGGATTAATATTAAATTTTTTGCATAAAAATGCGGTTAATTCGATACCTTCTTGATATACTTTATTGAAATATTGCTTATCTTGTAAATTATCTTCGCATATTTCAAATTGTATAAAGTAGTCATTACCAGAACCTTTTTTCCCTGAGCCGCAACCCCAACACCTAAAATTCCAAGGTAAACATTGAACTGTGCCTATTGTTCCATTGGCTAATTTACCAATTACTGCGTGAGTAGCTTCGCTAGATTGACTAGTATTCCAATCGGTCCCATATTCATTTTTACCTATTATTTTAATTATTTTGTTATAGTTGGGATCATTTGTATCTGGCTAAACATATCTTTTAACTGCAGGATTATTTGCTCCGGTGCTATGCCATATTATACCTTTAATTGAAATAGTAGAAGTTTTCTTATAACATCTACTGTTTTTCATAATGCATTCAATTAAATTCAATATTTTCACCACCTGATTTATATAAAAATAAAGAATAATAATTTAATAACTATTGCCCTTTATCGATATTATTCATACACTATATAAAGAGTTCCGCTCGCTAATTCTGAAACTCCTGCGGTTAAATCAGAAGTACCGGCTTTAATGCCTCTTAATTTTAAATTGCTGTAATCAGTTCCTACTGCTTCAGAGGCCATTTTGCGATTTAAATCAATTGGACGCACTTTTTCTAATTGACCTGTAGTAGAATTTACTACTACAGAATGCGTATAATTAGTAGATGTGGTGCTTCCAGTTAATCCCTACGCAGAAATATTTCCAGCATACCATGCATTTCCGCTCCAATCAAGAGTATGTGCGTTAGAACGAGTGGTTGAAGTTCCATTTCCAACGATATGCGAATAAATTTTTTCGGTATCTTCAATATTGTATTTTCCTTGAACATGCTAATGCTCTCCTGCGGCAATGGTATAATATCCTTCCGCATGAGATGAAGCTCCTGCAGCAACGGTATAATATCCCTCCGCATGAGACTAATAACTTGAAGCTATAGAACCTCTACCCTCTGCATGAGAATAATTTCCAGAAGCAGTTGTCTGATTACCTTCTGCATGACTTACAGAGCCGGAAGCAATAGTTTCGGCCCCTTCTGCATGAGAATAATTTCCAGAAGCAGTTGTCTGATTACCTTCTGCATGACTTACAGAGCCGGAAGCAATAGTTTCGGCCCCTTCTGCATGAGAGCGACTTCCAGAAGCTATAGTCTTCTAGCCTTCTGCATGAGAAAAACTTCCACTGGCTAATGCTCCTTCTCCTTCTATATGCGACCCAATCCCAAGCGCGCCACTTGTCAAAGAAAAAGCAATTTCTTGAGTGATTGCTTTAGAAGATAAAGTTTTATCTACAGTAAAAGTTTTATTTGTTGAATTTACAGAAATAACTTTTGCCGTTGCAAATGAAGATTCGCTATTATAATAAACAATAGTTTCGCCTTCTTCTATAATGCTATTAGATATTAAGGTATATGTTGTAGCAGAAGCATTTCCAGTAATTTTAATTTTTGAATGAGGATAGTTTAAGTTATCTCCTTCAGCATGAGAACCTCGTCCGAGAGCTAGAGTATAACCTCCTTCTGCGTGAGAATAATTACCATTAGCTAGAGTCTAATTCCCTTCTGCGTGAGAACTACTACCTTTAGCTATAGTAGTGCTTCCTTCTGCGTGAGAACTACTACCTTTAGCTATAGTAGTGCTTCCTTCTGCGTGAGAATAATTTTCAATTGCCTAAGAAAAAAGTCCTTCTGCATGAGAAGCTTCGCCATAGGCTATTACACCATTTTCTATTTTAAATACCTTAGTATTATCTAAGGCCTCTAGCGATGACAAAGTTTTATCTAATGTAATAGTAGAATTAGCCCAATTAATTGCGGTTATTTTAGCGTAGGTATCGTTATTTTCGATTATATCTCCAATTGTTGCCCAAGCAGGAATTGAATTATAGGTATATGTTGTAGCATTTTTGGCACCAGTTAATGTTATTTCTTCTAAATTGTCTGGAGAGCTAGTATCTCTAACATAACCTTCTGCGTGAGAATAATTTCCAATAGCTTTTGTATAATAACCTTCTGCATGAGAATAATCTCCACTGGTTAAAGTTTCATAACCTTCTGTATGAGAATTTTCGCCAATAGCTTTTGTCTTATAGCCTTCTGCATGAGAATAATTTCCTTCAGCGATAGCCTAATAACCTTCCGCGTGAGAGTTATTCCCAATAGCTTCTGTCTTCTAACCCTCTGCATGAGAATAATTGCCTTCAGCTATAGCGGAATAGCCTTCTGCATGAGAATTTTCTCCAGAAGCAGTTGTTTGCTATCCTTCTGCATGAGAATTATTTCCACTGGCTAGAGTATCGTAGCCTTCTGCATGAGAATAATCTCCGCCAGCAGCAGAAATATAACCTTCTACATGAGAAGCATATCCTGTTGCTCCACTATAAAGTTGTGCAGTAACATTTGAAATAGCAGTAGTAGACAAAGTTTTATCTACTGTAATTATGCCCTCTGGGTCATTAACGCCTATAATTTTAGCATAAATATTATTATAACGTACGAGATTTCCAATATGGATATATTTTAAATTAGTTTGACTATTACTAATTGTTCCTTTATATGCAGTAGAATTAGCATTTCCAGTTAATGTTATATTGCAAAGTTTTTTTCCTTCTCCTTCTGCGTGAGAGGCTATAGCATAAGCAATAGTTCCGCTCCCCTCAGCATGAGAATAATTTGCTACAGCTTTATTACTAGTTAAATTATTAAAAATTTCTCCGCCTTGAGTTGTTTTTTGACCTGGAATATTATTCCAAGTATTTTTTTCATTTAATTCGACTATATCTAAAGAAGCCATAGTGTTTCATCTCCTTTAATTTATATATTAATTATGAATTATATTTATACACTTCCGCGGTTGAGGATAGTAGTATGGATAGCCCACCTTCTCCAGTAACACAGCCTCCAGCTAAAATAATATAATTACCTGCCATTGTTGCGCAGTTCTTCCCATTATGTCCGACATAGCTAGCCATACGTCCGCTATTAGTATTAGATAAAAAATATTTAGTTAAACTAGAATCATATACTTCAACTTCATTTAATTGTTTATTATCCCCTTTAACTTTACCGTGGAAAAAACAAGCAAATTGCTTATTTGGTGATGCAGAATTTACATTTGATTTAGCTATATTCGCAGAGGCAACAGCGACTTTTGTTAATGATTTATTATAACATTCTGTTGTTTTAGTTGGATTAGTTCTTTCAATTATTCCACAATAGCAAATTAAATAATCTCCAGCTGTGCCAACCCCCATTTCTCTTCGCGGAGCAGTTAGCTATGGTATATTAATCTATGTCATAGAACCATTATATGCTACAACATTTGTAGTAGAAGAATTTGTTGAATTATCTTTGCTTCCTCCAGGAAAAATGCAATATTCTCCCAAGGAGCCGCCATACTAGCCCAATTTAACTTCCGGCAATGCTGTTGCAGATGAACGTGTCCCAGAATTATTAAAATACTCAACTCGAGTTTCTTTTAGTCCTCCTGCAATAATAGCATATGTATTATTAGCAGTTCCTGTGCAAGGATGTTTTCGCGCGCTAGTTAAACTTGATGCTCCCGATAATGTCATAGAGGTATTGTATTTTATCATTGCAGAAGTTGAATATGTAAGTTCTTCTGCTCCTTCTGCTTCAACGACATAATTGAATCCGCCGCCAACAAAAAAGAATTTTTCATTAGCAACTCCAGCCCCATCCTACATTTTTCCGTTGCCTACTGAGAATGAAAGAGAAGATGCGGTTTTTTTACTTAAAGAATTATCATAATATTCTACTATATTTGTACTGTAGTATCTTGGATAATTATTAGGATTTTCAGGAAGAACGCCTCCTCCTGCATATATAGCATAATTTCCCAATGAGCCACTCATAAAATCATGACGAGGAGTAAGACTTTGAATACTAGTATTTACTTTTTCAATTTTAGGAATTGCCCAAAAACATCTTGCAACGCCATTAATCCCGATATAAGCTTTTTTAATTTTTCTTGCAACCCCATTAACGCCTATATACATGGCTCTTATTGCTCTGGCTCGACTTCCAGAAGTTGAAGGAACTTCATTCTTTAAAGTAAATTTAATAGTAGCTTTATCTGATCCGGATAGAGTAGTCCTGTCTTTTTCATATTCCAAAGCAATTCTACTTCCTGGATAAATAATTATAGAACCATTCCCGTTTTTATTACCACTTGTTTGTATATAAATTTCTGAATCATTATCATAGTTATACATAGTAAAAATATCATAATTTTCTTCTGATGAAATTGTCCAAGTATAGCTTAATGTGAAAGGAATTGCTGCATCCCATTTTTCTAATAAAGTAGAAAAATCTAATCTTGTAGTAGCTTTTGAACTATCCTCTATTCCACTATTATTAGAAACAAAAGTCCCGTCTGAATTATGTGTAAAATAATACGAAGATGAATTACTAATTTTACAATAATTATTAATATTATTAGGTGTAAGTACGGTGCTAGTTAACTACTATTCTTCTTGCTATATTCCAATATATGCACCTTTTGCCATTTTATTACTACTCCTTTATATAAAAAAAATAAAGCCTTTCGGCTTTATTTGTTATAATTAATTATTTATTATAAGTAGAATTTATAATAGTTTCATATTCATTAGCAGTTAATTTGCCTTTAATCATTAATTTTTGAAGCATTTCATTTGTCCAAAGTTTTCTTTGATAATTTTTTTTAGCTAAATCAAAAATTGTATAAGTCATTATTAACCTCCTAGTTATTCTAACATTAAATTCTAATATTCTAAAGCTGCGGCAATTCTTTCTTCCGCAGTTGGTTCCATTGAAGGTGTATTCATTTTATTTTCCCAAGCCTCAATAGCTTCTAATAAAGCTTCGCCTTCTAAAGATTCGTCAAATACTGCGCCAGCATCTTCTGCGAAGTCTTTCATTTGGCTTAATTCTCCGCAGAAACCGCCATTAATTAATCCTTTAGCTACGATTGGAACTGCGCCGGGAGCATTAATCCAACTATATCTGCCAATCCATTCTTCTGGAGTTAAATCTTCTCCTGCTGGAGTATATACATGGGAAGTTTTGTCCCAAATAGCATATCTTTTTAAAGCCATTTTTATTCTCCTTTTTATCTTATATTAATTGAATCATACTATCTCCAAAATAATAATTAGCAAAATTTGCTAAATCATTATGTGAAGTAATAAAAATTACTTCATCTGGATATAATATATTATTAGCATAATACGCGTCAGATAATGTTTGAACATTAATTATATTTGCCATAGGAAATAATTGCTTATTTATCTTTTGATGTTCTATAATTTCGCAAATATTTGTATTATTATTTATAAAATTTAATAACATATATGCCAAAGAATTATCTAATGCTTTATCAAATTCTAAAATATCAATAGTAGTTGAAGAAATTAAAAATTTTTCATTACTATTTAAAATATCGTCAATATTTTTATATAAAGCTTCTGTATCATAAAACTTTATATCTGGACGAATTTTTAAATTATTTCTCATATTTTTCTCCTTGAAGTCAAATCCCTTAATAATATTTCTCAATTTTAACATTTAGTTATAAAAACAATCAGTTACATTTCTTCCATAAATCTTCAAGAAGTTGAGCACCATGGAAAAGATATTCCCTTAATTATATTAATTTATATTAATTTTAATTATCTGTTTTTGCCCGACTTCTTTGAAGTATCTCGATAGCCTTACTTTGATCGGCAGTATATTTATATAATTCTGTTCGTAATGCTCTGCGAGCTTTGCGCAGTTTACTTACTTTATTTTCTTGTTTATAAATATATTTTTTGAATTTCCTTGTTGGGTCTGCTATTGCTGGATTTATATTTTGAGTAATACAGGAATAGCAATGTTTTAAAGCAGCAATCCCTTCTTCCATTTCCCAAATTTTAGCAAATAAAGCATTTTCCATTGCTCTATAATGAGCGATTGTTCCACCAACAATAGGAGAAAAAAACTCTGAATCTTCTTCACAGCAACACGCTACGCCAATATATTCTTTATCATATACTTTAATTTTAATAAATGTATCCATTTCATCATGTTCTTCCATGATAATTGGAGCATTTTTTACTGCATCAATATATTTATTAATACTCATAATAATTCTCCTTGAATTTTATTTCTATATTTATATTATACTGCAAAAAAAAGAAAAAGTCAAATTGATGCTTTTTAGGTAAAAAATTCCTATAGGCGAGAAAATTTGGGAATTCGGAATGCTGCGGATTATCTGGGTATAAAAAAAATAGGCGACAAATTGTCGCCTATTAATTAAATATTATTTTTCTACTTCCCAATCGCAATTATCACAATCGCATTCATTTTCTGTCATTTTAGCAACTGCGGCACCACCCACAAAGCCATTTAACATAGCGCTAATATCAATACCATTAGCTTTTAAACCTTCCATTACCTGGTTAGTAGTTTTCATTACGTCTCCAACTAATGCGCTAGAGTTATCATTGCCGTACATAACAATCTGATCTACATTACTTAATGGTTTAGCTGCGGCTTCGGTCATTTCTGGCAGAGTCTGCAGAACCATTTCAATAATAGAAGCTTCGCCCATTTTCATCTGCGCTAATGCTTTTTTCTCAATAGCTTCAGCTTCAGCTTCACCGACAGCGCGAATACCAGCCGCTTTCATTTCAGCTTCATATTTATCCGCTTCAGCTTTAGCCATCTGCGCTTTAGCTTCCTGTTCAATTTCGTAAGCTTTAGCCTCAGCTTCTTTCTTACGAGTAATTAAATCAGCTTCAGCTTCCTGTTCGGCTTTATATTTATCTGCATCTGCCTGTTTGCGAACTAACGCGTCTAATTCTCTTTCTTTTAATTCGATTTCCTTCTGTTTCAGTTCAACTTCGCGTTCTCTCTGAGCAATCTGTGCGTTTGTTCTACTTACTAATACAGTTTTTTCCTGTTCATTTGTCTGAATCTCATAAGCAGCATCAGCAACTGCGCGCTGAGTATCTACATCACGTTTTAATTCAGCCTGTCGAATAGCAACTTCTGCGTTTTTAGCAGCAATTTCAACCTGTGCTTTTGCTTTAGCATCATTAGACTGCTTTGCGTTATCGGCCTCAGCAATCGCTACTTCGCGCTGTGCGTCAGATTTAGCAATAGCTGCCTGTTTGCGAATCTGTTCAATATTATCAATACCTAAGTTATCAATAACATCATTGTCATCTACGAAATTCTGAACATTAAAAGATACTAATTCTAAACCTAAATTTGCTAAATCAGGAACTGCATTTTCCTGAACTTTTTCAGAAAAGGCTTTTCGGTCATTGACCATTTCAGTTAATTTCATTGTACCAACGATTTCACGAATATTACCTTCTAATAAATCTCTTACTTTCTGACTAATGGAATCACGATCAGTATTTAAAAAGTTCTGCGCAGCCAATGCCATCATTTCTTCGCTCTGGCCAACACGCACATTTACAAAAGAATCAACTCTAATATTGATAAATTCAGCAGTAGGAACAGCGGAGGATGTTTTTACATCAATCTGAATTGCGCCCAGATATAATTTATCTAAACGTTCGAAGAAAGGAATTTTAACACCCGCCTTCCCGACTAATACACGAGGTTTCTTGGCAATACCAGAAATTAAATACGCCATATCTGGTGGAGCTTTTACATAACCATTAGCTAAAATAGCAATAAAACCGCCAATGAGGATAATAGGGAATAAGATGCTTAAAATACTTAAAATCATAAATTCTTTTCTCCTTTAATATTTAATTTTTATTTTTTATTAAATCAACAATTGTATCTAAATTAATAGGATAACAATTATTAGATTCCATTGAAACTTGAAAACAATGCCATAAATTTTCATGGAAATGTTCCGGCGAATGCAAATGTCCATGAATATTCCAAATAGGTTTATCTTCTTGAAAATTTGCAGTTAACATTGGATAATGAGATACATAAAATGTAATTTTTTTATAAGTAAATCTATCCGCCATTGCAGTACTTTTAAAAATATCTGCTTTTATAAATTCAGCAACTCTTAAATTAGAATCATGATTTCCAATAATTAGATATTTATTGCCATTCATTTGCGCTAAACAGCTAATAATATCTTGCGGCTCTGCATTCAAACCGCAATCGCCTAGGATATAAACTATATCATCTGGCGCGACTACTTCATTATGCCTTCGAATAATTTCCTGATTCATTTCTTCTACTGTTTCAAAACCTCTTGCTTTATAGCAAAAATCTTTATTATGATTAATAAAAATGGGTATCAGAAGTAAACCAAATAGCCATTTTAAATATCACCCCTTCACAATCATAATATCAATATTCTTAAATTTATTTTCAAACATAGCTAATTCTTCATTTGTAGGCATTTCAAACTGTTCGCTAAATTTTTTAATAACATTTTTAGGAACAAGCTCAAATCCTTCTCTTTCATCATTTCGGTGCAAGCAAATCATTAATGGAGTATCCATTACTACAATTTTTAAATTATATTCATTAACATTTTTCGCACTCTGGGCTAATGCATTTAAAATTTTTCTACGAGAAGCAATAGAAATATGAGTCGCATCAATGATAATATTTTCAAATCTTTGTTTTACACCTGCAGAAATAGATTTAACAAAAGTATCCCATACCTCATCTTCTTTGGAAAAATATTCTTCATCACCAATTAAATTTTTTCTAATTAAATCTCTGGAAATTAATAATGTATTATTATGTTTTTCCATAAAATTATTAGCCCATGTGCTTTTCCCAGAACCTTGAATACCAACCATTAAATAAATAGTATTAGACATTAAAATCAACTCGACTTTCTTTAATATATTGAATACTTGCCGCAGCTTCCTCTACAAATAAACCTGCTTTAAAATCTTCTTTAAATTGATTAATATCTTCTTGAGTTCTACATTCAATATGATTTACTTCTTCTTTGCACCAAGGGCAATAAAGTTTTTTACGATGCCCTGCTTCTTTCATGCGGCCGGTATTTCGGTGAATTGGCATATTTTGTTTACCACAATTTAAACAAAAAAAATCTCGACTTTCATGGTTTCTTCTTCTCATAAAGTTTTCTCCTTATTCATTAACATCAACTCTTTCTTTAAATTTAGGACAATTCCGGCAATTAAAAATTTGCGGAAACTCACAAATTTCTTTATAAAAAGGACAATATTGTTCTTCTTCTTTTGATGTTAAATTTAAACAAGAAAGAATAAAAAGAACCATCAGTCCCATTAAAAAGATAATCATTATTTTCATTTATTATCACCAACCTTATAATAATATTATATAATATTTTTAATAAAAAATCAATTAATGATTATTATTCTATAGAAATAATAATTTCTTCAAAAGTGTCAAGATTCAAAATGCCCAATTTATTAGAAATAAAAGCCCCTAAGTCAATATCAACCTTATGTCCATCACAGTAGGTATGAATTTCTTCTTTTCTATTGTTAAGATTCTGCACAGGCGTATGTCCATGAATAATAAAAATATCTTCTCTATCAGAAATCCATTCATCATATAAATGTTCTCTATCCCAAAGCCAATCGCCTTCATCAAAAATAGGTTTACCTGGTGTTGTTCCAGCATGAGATAGAATTAAAACATTTTTTGATTCAAGAGGATAATAAGTCTCATGTTTTGGTAATGCTTTTAATTTTTCTAAATATTTTTTCTGATTTTTTTTTGTATCCAATGCATAAGCTTCGTAAGTATTTTTTCCACCATTCCAATAGAGCAAAGGTAAATTATCATGTTTTTCTTCTATAGCTTTAATTAGCATATCTTCATGATTGCCCATTAAATAAATTACTCGTTCATCATCCAACAAGGTTTTAATCATTTCCCAACCATCTGGCCCTCTATCTGCCGCGTCCCCTAAAAAATAAATAGTATCATTTGGACCAAATACTTCTTTATTTGCTTTTAACCATAAGTCTTTACGACCATGAAGGTCTGAAAATGCATAAGTAGCCATTAGATTACTCCTTTCCATTCAGCGTACAATAACGGAATCAAAAGCATAGCAATTGGTAAAAAGAACATAACCATAACAGGATCGTTTGTCATAGCTCCAAACATAACAGCAAATAAAGGCGTTAAAAAAGCTAATACTAAAAATTTCATATTATTTTTCCTCCTTTACACAATACATTTCATAATAAAATCCACCATATTTTTCTTGTTTTCTAATAGCTCTTTTAATTTTACGTCCCATATTTTCTTTTTTGCAGTGTGCTCTTGCTTTTGCGTCTAATTTATTATATCTATAATTTAACATCTGTGAAAAAGAATTAAATTCTAAATCTTTATTAGTATCATAATTAATCATAACATAATGAATATTTTCTTCTTTCTTTTTTAAGGCTTCCTTTTTTAATTGTTTTGTTTTTTCTTTATTTAAAAAAGGATTTTCTTTAAAATTTTCTGGTGTCATATTATTTAATTTATTAACCAAATCTTTTAGCATAATGGCATCTTGTAAAGCATCATGTTCTTGAATTTCAATTTTATCTTCTAAATAATTTAATACTTTTTTTAAACCAATAGGCTGTTTAACTCCAAAAAAACAAGAAACATATTTAGCATAATCAATGAAACTGTGTCCCAATAACTCCGCGAACATAGATAACTCAATGTTATTAATATCTTTTGACGCACGCTTTAAAAACTCTTTATCGCAATTCCCATATACAAAAAAGAAATCAGGTTCATTATTTTTATTTTCAATAATAAAATTATATAAATCATTAATTGCCTTTTCAATATCTGGCGCGTTAGATACTAATTCATCATTAATACCAGTTAATTTTACAATAAATTCTTTGATAGATTCTTTTGGATTTACTAATGTAGAATATGTATTACCATTTTCAGCAATACATCCAATACTAATAATTTTATCACTAAATTGATTAGCTTCAAAATCTAAAAAATACTTCATAATTATCAACTCTTTCTTTTTATTATTCTTTAACCTTATAAATATATTATATCATATTTTTTAATAAAAATAAAATAAACCCTTTACAAAATGTAAAGGGTTATAAATTAATCTAAATAAATCAAATCTTCAATATAAGCTCTATTATCTTTAATAATTGGCATTTCTTCATCAAGATACCATGCAAGACAAGGAGCAAGATCTTGTTTATAACAAGCAGTACCTCGCTGTAAATAAATTGGGAAATTATCCCAATTAATATTTTTTTCAGTAATCAACATTTCTTTAATTTGTTCGCAAGATTTTCCTTGTAATTGTTTATGAGAAAAATTAGCCTGGCCAACCATTTGAACACTATTGCGCATAGCATCAAGCTGTCGCCAATAAATTAAATTAGCAACTTCCTCTTTTGGAATATTAAATACTCGACAGTCAAATGTGGCACCTTTATCAATAGCATTAAATAATGCTTCAATATATTTTTCATTATTTAAATTATTATTTTCGCTCCATTCTTTTGGAATTCCAGGCTTTGAAAGTTGGTTAGCATTATAATAATTTTTATACATGATAGATCTAGCTTCAAACCATTTATTAAAATACATTGTTGCCATAGATGCAATTACACTACATAATTTTTGAACTTCATAATCAAAAAAAGCTTCACTTTCAAAAGTTTGATAATCAATTAAAATAAGTGTAATTTCATCCGATTGTGTATAACCAAATACACAACCTTGAATATTTTTACATAAATATCTCATAGTATCTTGCATAGAATCAACTAAAATAGCATCAAAAGGCTTATTGAATCCACGAGTGAAAGTATGAAATGCACGCCCATCTAATCTCACTACTACCGGACATCTTCTCATTAATTTAGTTTTAGAAATATTTTCATAATTATTTTTCATTCTATCGCCAATATTATCTTGAAAAGCCATATTACATCATTCCTCCTAAAACTTTATTAGCAACTTTCATATCTACTTTACCTTTTAATTCTTTCATAATTAAACCACGATTAGATTTATTAATTTCAATATTAAGATTTAAAATAAAGTCTTTAATATCATTTTCTTCTGTTAACAAAGATGGCGCAAAGGCGTCAATGATATTCTTTTTAGCCAGATAATCGGATTTCAAATCCTGGCGTTCCGCAGGACAAGTATCAATTATTTCTTTAAATACTTTCTGTTCTTTTAAAATAACTTCGTTAACTAATTCTTCAGAAATATTATCCTTAATTTTTCTATCAATAGCAGTTTTTTTGATAGCTGCAATTAAATCAGAAATAACAGCCTTCTTCAATTTGTCTCCGGATTTCATCGAAGTAATCATTTCCTGTTGGAGTGTTTCGATTTTCAAGTTTCTCTAACCTACTTTCTAATTCTTCTATTTTATCTACTAATTTTTTAAAATTTTTATTAATTATTTCTGGGTTTGCAATAAGATGACCAGTTTTATAATCAGTTTTCATTATTTTCATCTTTTTCTTTTAAAATTTCTTCTAATTCTTCATCAGATACTTCAAATACACTATACATACACAATGGTACTGCGAAACAGGCAGTAATATATCCAGATAAATACTGCCAATCAGATGGGATAAAATCATGGCAAAAAGCGCCGATTGCTGTAATAATTAAAAATGCGATAAGATATGGCGGATTTACCATAATATTTTTAATGCTTGTTTCTTCTGATTTCATCTCGAACCTCCATTAATAGTTTACCAAGATTATTTTCTCCAACTCCATTGCACATCCCCCAAAATTTATCTCCCCACCAATTACCTTCTATCAATTCAGCATTATCGGTATTTAAAAGAGCTTCACATAATTCTGGAATTTCAAATTTTAAACGCAAACAATCTCGCATAACATTTATTTTTACTTCTTCCCAGTCAGGACGAAGATTTACTCGTCGCCCGATTCTTTTAGCTTGACCAGGAGTTGGTGCAGAGGCAATTTCAAGTCGTTTTAAATTGTTTAAAGATTTAGCTGCTTGAAAAGCATGCTCAACAGTAGGGTAAGTAATTCCCTCATATTTAATTTTAGATTTACTAAAATTACTTAAAAAATCATATTTTCCAGAAAATTCTGAAATTACATTTTCTTGCTTCATATTATTCACTCAATTCTGCTTCTGCTTCTTCGATATCTGGAATCGCAGAAGTTTCTTTAATTAAACCTTCAATGCATTTAAAATGAAAGGATTTCTGTTTATATGCTTTAAATTTAGGTCGATTAATAATTCGAACTACTACACCTTCGCGCAAATGAGTTTTCCCAATTGGGTCTGCGCCATCGACATATCTATTAGCTACATTAAAAATCCATTCACCTGGAGTAATAGTATCATCTGCTTCAGATGCACAATGTTCTGGAATATAGCCTTTCCATAATACTGGAACGTAATTTACGCCCATTTGTTCGCACCTATAGCGCATATAATCTGGAGTATAGTCTACTTCTACGCCATCTTCATTCATCATAGACATACGATATACATACATCGCGGATTCCGCAGGTTCTTTAATTAAAACACCCATATGGTCTTCATCTTCTTTTAATCCACCTGGGTGGCACCCATAACTAAATACAGTGGTTTTCCCGAACTGTTTAATAAATTCTGGGTCATTAGTTTTAGCATTATTACCAGAAGGCATGATAGGAACACCATTAGTCTGGAAACCTACTACTTCATAATATACAGTTTCACCTTTGTGAAGTTTTCCTTTTAACTGCTCAGCATGTTCTTTGCGGAAATCATTGGAATCATAATAAGATTTTTTCTCAAAATCTTCAATTACAGTTCTGCGTGTGCCGGTGACATAATCCCAATCATAAATTGGTGTACCATGATAGGTATTCCCATCTCCAGCTTTATTAAAGAATTTCCCCAGCCAATTATTAACTTTATCCAGCCAAGTTTCTTTATAGCCTTTAAATACTGGTAAATGCGCAGTTCTCTGGCTGGTGCCATGCATTTTTAAAGTAATTTCAACTAAATCCCCAGAATGGAAATCTGCTAAATTATAAGCTAACTGTTCAGTGTCAATATGCTCTTTAAATAAAGGAGCATACGGCATTTTTGCTTTTTTAGAAGAATCTACTGGTGTTTTTAAAGAATTAGATTTTTTATTGCTTCTAGGAATGTATTTACAGCAAATTTCATGCCCATCAATGACATCAATAGTATCGCCAATTTTAAATTCATATCCTAAATTTAGATAATCAAAACAAGAGATAGGTAAATATAAACCATCAGATTTTTCGCCACGTAGTTTAATGCATTTTACATTGCGTTTTCCTGGCTCTAAAAATCCTCCGGCCGGATTACCATTTTCATCTTTTCTTCGCACTAAATCATTAGCTGCACAAAATTCTTCACTTAACTGTAAATCAGTAGGAAAATACACCCCAATATCATCTAACTGATTATCTAAACTAATACATACATCATTGCCAAAAAAAGTAGCAATTTGTAAACGATCCGCGTTAGAGTGCGGGCGCAATCTATCAATTTTTACAATATAACCGCAATGAGTTGCCATATTTATTTCTCCTTTTATTTTACATATAAGCTACCATCAGCATTTAATCTAGGTGTAATCCCACCTCTTCCGCAAACATACCAAACACCAGTTTCTTCATCTTTAAAAGTATAGCCAAATACAGAGCCATTATTAACCATTACTTGATAATGACTATAGTTATCATTTTCAATTGGTTCTCCAAAAGCGCACCCTGTAGCGCTCAGTCCCAACATAGCTACCAATAATCCAATTAAAATTTTCTTTTTCATATACTTTTCCTTCTTTTTTTAGTCGTCCCAATCTGGACTTTCTAATTTTAATTTAATTAAACAATCATCCCAATTTGTTTTAGGATTTTGCTCTTGTTTTAATTCTTCTACTGCTTTATTAAATTGGTCAGTCACTTTTACCGTCTCTCCACAGCAAGGACATTTAAACCAAATATCTTTTAATTTATTCAACGACAAATCTTATTAACCTCCCATCTACTATTTTCCAATCATATACTAAAGACTCGTTATCAATACATGATTGTGCGTATGGTGATATTGTATTTGATATTTCTTTTGCTTCATTAATCTGTTGTTCTGATTCATTTAATAAGTTATCAATATCTTTTTGAACAGATTCTAAGTATTCTTTCATTTCTCTATTTTTCTGTTCTTGTTTTTTAGTAATTTCTTCTTGTTTCTCTATTGTTTTTAATGTATATACAACTTTATAAGTATCAATAATATTAAATCCAATATATATGTGACTACAACATTGATTTTCATATGCTACCAAATGCTTCCAAATATTATCTATCTCATATTTTTGCGGGGCTAAATTATAATATTTCATAAAATCTTCATATGATAATTTAATATTTGGCTGTTTTCCAAATATTGTTCTATACCAGAGAGGTTCAAACATCCATATAATCAAATAAAAAAGAGGGAAAATAAATGAGAGAATAAGTAATAGTGCAATTATTATCTTCATAAAATTTCGCCTCCATATACCTTTGCGCTATCATTTAATGCTTCGGTAATTTCAACTGGAATATCATTAGACAACATATATACCCCAGGCATAATTCTGCGGTTATCGTGAAAATGTCCAAATAACCAAGATTGATATCCAACTTCTTTTTCTAAATTAGATAACCATCTTTCCATTGTGTTATCAACAGTATTTTGATCCACTTCTGGTAAAAATAAATCAGTAGGTTGCCATTCAAATGGACAAGTATGACTAATAATTACATCTACATAATCATCATGCCATTTTTCATAAATAGCTTCCATTTCTTTTGTTGTTAATTGTTCATCTTTAAACCAATGCCACCCTTTAGATAAACGATAAAATTTATCAGCAGAATAAGCTCCACCAATAGCAAGAACCACATATCCATTAAAATTATAATCTTTCCCGTCAATTAAATATTTAATATTTGAGAACTCGGAATCTAAATAAATCATTTGTTCTGTTGGCCCATCCGCGGCAAGTTCGCACCCGCAATTCTCAGGTCTACGCTCATGGTTTCCTCTGAGGCAATAAAATGTTAAGTTTTTTCGTTTAGCTAAATCATTTTTGAGAATATTATCTCGTTCGTCCAAATAGTAATTAGCTCCAACGTCTCCTAATAAAACTACTGCATAATGTTCATTATTGACCTCGGCAGTTTTTTGAAGATTTTTAATGGATTGCGGCACTCGCCCGTGAATATCCCCGAGGAAATAAACTTTATCAAACATATTTAACTACCTCCTGCATATAAATTTTCATGATATTATATTGAACTTCATCAAGAAGTTTATATACATCCATATTAATTGGTCGCCAAGTAGCAAGATAATCTATAGTCAGAGCTTCTACTCTAGTTAATTCGGTATTCATATATTCTTCTGCTTCTGTTAGAGTTAAATCTCCACGCTTTAAGGATAATAATTTATCTCTTTGTTTAGTTTTCAGCAATTCAGCGTAGGTTTCTTTCCCTTCCATATATCGTTCAAGGAATTCTACTACACGACCTAACTGATAAACTTGTTTAGGGTCATACCCTAAATCCTCTCTCATTCCTTCAGATACTTTATTATTAAATACTTTATATTTATTATATGCAATCCCGCGCATTGCTTTAATAGTATCATTAGGACTGTATCTCGCAATTTCTTCTCTCGCTTTAATTAATTTGTTCCATTCTTCTGCATATAAATCATTAATAAAATAATAATCAGTAAATAACATCTCTACAAAATTAACATTTTGTTTACGCAAAGTAGGAATAAATAACCTAATATCTTTTAAATCCATATGTTCATTATTTTTTAATATATGAGTTGTAGATAATGGGGCCTTATTCATAGCTAAATTAGCAAAAGAAGGTAATGTTAATAATTTAGTATCTAAGTCAGATTTAGGTGTATCAAGATTATAATTTTGACTTCCTTGACAACCTAAAAATACAATTTCTTTATTTGCAAAGCCCAATAAATTTGCTTCGAGCAAATGCTCTGTCATCCCAATATACATTTTTATATTTGTCTGTAAATGTTCACTTGGGGCTAGATTATAATTTACTAACATATTTATCAATCCCTTTCTTAACCTTATATTAATATTATATCATAAAAAATTAAAAAAATAAAGGAAGAAGTATTACTTCTTCCTTTATAAATTATTATTTCTGCATTGTTTCAATTACTTTTTCTAAAGAAGTTCCTCTAACCATACGATTAATAGTTTCAGATACTTCTTCTCCACGAGCCATAGCATATGGAGAAACAGCATTCATCATTGCGGAAATAATGTCTTTGTTGTTCGCGTCATTCATTGCTGCAGCTAATTCAGGACCTACCGCACTTAAAATCTTAACTAAGGCTTCTGCTTTAGCGTCTTCTTTTGCTTTTTCAATTTCAGCTTTTGCTTTTGCGTGTTCTAATTCTAATTCTTTAGATTTTCTCTCACGCTCTAATTCAGCATTGTGTAAGAAATTTTTCAAATCATCAAGCTCTACCTGCGCTTCGTGTTTGCGTTTTTCTTCATTATCATAAGCTTCTTTTTCAGCAAATTTAACAGAACGACTTAATTCAGATTCTTTTGCTTCCAATTTAATTTTTTCCTGGATATACTGAGAATTTAAACGAGTTTTTTCAGCATTAATAGCTAAAATTTCTTTTTGAACTTCAAATTTTTCTGCTTCAACCTGTTTTTCTAATTTTTTCTGAAGTTTATCAAGATTCGTTTCTTCAATATATTCGGCTACCCTGCCGTCTAATTCTAAGTTTAATACTTCTACTCCGCTCAACATCATGCCATTTTCTTCAAAGGTCATAGAATCTGCTTCAATTAAACCTAAAGCATTTTTAACTACTAACGCAGTATTATAATATAAATCTTCTACCCCACAGTTAGAAACATATTCTTTAATTTCTGCGCGACCCCAATCGCATAAATGTTTTACATAGTTATCAACAGAGAACCATTTTTCCTGCATTTCTTCATCAAAATTTACTAAATAAGAAATTTTAATTGAAGCAGTTACAGAATCTTTTGTGGTGACATAAATAATATCAGATACTCGATTATTTTCATGTCTTAAAAAGACTGTTTTTTCTAATTTATTTGTTGTTTTAGGTTTTCCAGTAGATAAAGATAACATATCTAAAGTCTGGTCGTAGTCTAAAATAATAGTCTGCGGGCCTTTTACTACTTTACGAGAGCCGTCTTTAGAAATAACATTAACTGCAAACCCAGTCCATACATCTAAACTAACTGCGCCTTCATATTTGTTAGAGCTTAAATTTAAAGTACGTGGAGCAGTATATTCAGTATTACGAGAAACATTTGCTGAATTATTTGTTTCTGGTAATAAATTAAGATTAACTGCGGTGACGGCGCTATCTAAGGCGCAACTTGCGGTCACTGAAGCTTCACTTGTGCATGCAAAAGCGGCACTTAAGCTATTAAAATCATAATCATATCTTTTACTTCTATTGATATTATCATTATGAATAGTAACTGGTTCAATGTAACCATTTGCATTTAATACTTCTTTATTGCCAGGATACCATAATTCGCACTGGGTTTTAGATAATACTCGTTTAACTACTACTTCTTCGCGAGGGTCTGGTAAATACATAGCTGGACCAGTGATAGTTTTAATATCCCCAGTTTTACGATTCATAATATAACGACCTTCGCCTTTAGGGATAGCGATTGCATGATGTTTAATTTTATTATCATAAGTAATAAAAGTATGTTCTGGGCGAGGATAATAAATCATCTGGTCTTTACCAGTAATAAATAATTCTTCACCAGTTTTATATTCTTTATTACCTTCTTTATAATTTGCAATTACTTTAACATAAACACCGGAAATTTCAGATAATTCAATCGCACGGTATTTAATAGAACCAGTATTATCTTCTTTAATAAATTTTTCTGTAGCTTTTGGGGTTACTACGGCTGGCCCATGCACATAGCGTTTAGTGCCATCTTCATCCTTTAAAATGCAGTATTCTAATCTTTCTAAAGATAAAGCATCCCGCACATATCCTTTATGATAATCATTTCCAATAGGAATTACTTCAATACCAGTAGGAGGAATATAGAAAGATACATCTTCACCTTTAATAACTAAAATCTGACCATTAAAATATGCCGCTTTATCTGCATTTGCATCTGCATCTTTTGGGTTAAGAGAATCAGCGTCATATACTCTTGCTAACAAGTACTGGTTAGAACGTAAAGAATGACCTTTGATTACTTTCGCCATCTGACCTGGATATAAAGCAAAAGAAACTGGACCAGGAATATTAATTTTAGTACCAATATTCATTTTTTCTGGAAGGCTATTTGCGGTTCCCGCATTTGGATGTTTATTATTTTCCGCAGGATTTTTTAATGCAATATACCAACCTTCTGGTGCAGTTGCAAATAAATTAATTGCCTTATCGTGACTACATTTTTCAAAACGTTTAGTGCTTTCATTAAAAGAAACTAATTTATCAGATGTAGATAAGCTTGTTTTAACTGGGCCAACCCAACAAGATACGTTACCTTTTGTTTCATCTAATACATAAGCATATTCGTTAATAGATAAAACTAAATCTTTCTGCATATTATCCATTTTTTATTTCTCCTTTTTTTTTAATTATTTTTTTACTTTATAAATATATTATATCATTTTTAATAAAAAAAATCAATAATTAATCTTTTTCCCAATACCATTCAATAACTTTACCTTGTTTTCTTTGTTCTTCTAAATCTCGTAAAGCGGCAAGTTTATTGGAAAATCTGCAGGTGCAAACATGACCTTTTGTTAAATTAACAAAACACCATTTATCAGTTAATTTGTCTTTAAAAATATTTACTACTACAGTATCTTCTGGTCTTTTAACAATAATATTATTCATAATTATCAACTCCTTATAAATATATTATATTATATTTTTTATTAAAAATCAATATAAATAAAAAAAACAGGGTACTTTAATAAAGTACCCTGTTAAATTAAAACATATAATCAGTTTTTGAAGCTTCAATCGGCATATAGCTTTCTATTACATATCCGTATTCTTCTAACCAATCTGAGCCTCGTAAAAAACAGTGCCCATTTTCATCTGTAACGTCAATATAATACCATTTATCTTGTAATTTTACAATATTCCAACAATGATTTCCACCGATTACTAAAAAACAATCAATTCCTGCCATATTAGACAATAAATAAAAAGCGTCAGCGTATCCTCCACATACGGCTTTACCATCAAAAAATACCCCTCCTGCATTATCGCAAGGCAAGTTCTGATAGCGGTATCGCTTTTGCTCAGCAGAAATATAATCATACTCAGTTTTATCTTGAATCCAATTATAGATTTCATAAATTGTTTGATAATCGTTTGTTTTATCTATAGAATTTACTATATTTTCAGCAGCTTCTTTTATTTGCTGATCTGATTTAGTAAGTTGTTGCCCAGTTAGGATTTTTACAGATGGTCGCCAATTAATCTCAATATCCCAATCAATTTTACTCCCATCGCTATGCCAATAATATTGAATATATGATATTTCTGTAGATTTTTCAGCAAGATTATTTATTTGAGTTATAATATCATTAAAACTTCTTGTTGTAAAAGATAAATTACATAAATAGTTATCGTGAATTGCGTTTTCATCAATAGATGCAAAACATGGCGAACAAAGGCAAAACCAAATTGTCAATGCAATTATAATTTTTTTCATTTTGTTTCTCCCAACATTTTCATACAAATCGCGCTACCATAATAACTAAAACATCTTTTATTAAATTTACAATCTTTACAATTTTTTGGCATATTTATTTTTCTCCTTTTTATCTATCAATGCAAGCTATTAACGCCATTACTGTTACAGAAGTCGTCGAATAACTCGCCTTATACCCAGTAGCATATAACCCAATAACATCACCTTCTGCACACTCAACATCAATGCTATATGGTGTAGTTGGTGTGGTAGATGTTACTGATACAACATAGTCTGTTGCAACTCCATTTTTATACACAGTTATAGTTGGATTGCCCGAAGACCCCATACCAGAACCTTTAGTAGCCGGAATATACAACCGATATGTCCCATCTTTAGGAATAGTAATACTCAAACCAGTATCAGTTATAGTAGTTGTAGACACAGTTTTACCAGTCCAACTCGCTAAAATAGGTGTATCCCCTGCAACAATCACATCTGGTAAACCATCACCGCCACCTGTAGGTATATTTACAGTTACTTCTGAAAAGAACTTCCCATCTGATGGTACATAGGTTCCACTTTCGGTTATTGTTTTTGTTTCGGTAGGAACAGGTAAAATCCGTTGGTCGCCTTCTAAATACTGTCCTGCCGCAATAGTATGGGTAGAAGTAGCGTGAGGTGTATAAGTTTTAGCGCTCAACTTAGTCACGTTACTGCCAATATAGTCAGCTGGAACTGCTTCTACTTCAACCTGTGATAGACCATCATAACCGTTATCTGGTGTAATAGTTTGGGCTGTTTCTGATGGAGTTACGGATTTAGTTTGAAGAGTTATTTCTACAGTGCCATTACCAGTATCACCACTCCCAGAACCAGTGCCAACTTTAATATACCAGTAACCATCTTTTACTCCATCATCTGGATATGCGCTAGTGTTTTTATCTGCAACGTACTCAATAAAATCACCTGCGGAGGGAGCACTACCAGTAACAATAGCTTTATCAAAATTCCATGTATAAGTTTGACTCCAGCTATTACCAGAAGAAGTTACACTTGTTAATTTATAAACTGTATTATCTGTGCTACCATTCGATCTATCACCGTAATAGTAAGGATATGATTCATAATTACTTAATTGGTCAGCGGAACTTGATTGTGTTGCGCTTAATGGGTTACTTAAAGTGATAATACCTGTATTTTCATCAAAAGCATAATCAGCATAAATAATTCGTTTGTGTTGGTCATTGAAACTACTTACAGTAGCAGAAGTTGAATCACTTTCACCAAAGGACATAGAATAGCCTGCATCTCCAGCTAATTCATATTTTCCCCATACTGTAAATTCTCCTGACCCGCTAGTTCCCGCATCCGGTAAATTATTAATTTTATCTAAAATAAGTTGTAAATTAATTGTATTATTTTGCAAAGACAAATTTATTCACCTCTCAATTTATCCTTTAATATATTTTGTACTTGTATTAAATAATGAAGATAAATCAGTTTGTTCTACCCATGAACCATTAACCTTCTTAAATACTTTAGTTACTGGTGTCCACGAATTATTTTGTTTAATTCTTAAATTGGTGTTTATTTCGCCATATAATAACTCAACATAAATCTGTGTAACACGAATTTGATAACTTGAATATGAGCTACTATTAGTTAATTTTGCAGAGATTGTTGGGAATGCGTTATTTGTAGCTATATAGTTATTAATCGCTTCAGCCATTGCATCACTACTTGCAGTATAATCTGTATAAGTGGTAGTTAAGGAACTTACTTCGACACCCATATCCGCACTACTACCACCTGCATCACTACCTACAGCAAAATAGCAATTACACTTGGCATTTGATAATGTACCTGTTCGTCTAGCTACTACATGGATTTTTACCCCAGAAACTGTATCTAAAGGATAAGATTTCTTTTGCTTTAAACCGATTTTTATAGTTGTTTGTGCTTTAGGAATATTTCTAGCATAAATACGAACATACCCACTAAAACATTCTGCAATATAATCATTTGTAGATGCATCAGAATTGGTATAGATGTAAACATGGTAATCTGTAGTTATCTGTGTATTTTTTATATCATAGTAGAATAGTTTAGGGTCGCCTTCTGGTACAGTATTATTAAAAGTCCATTTATTCAAATAGTCGCCTTGATAATTACCGCTACTACTTGTGTCATACACTAAGTCAGTAAGTTGGGAAACAATCATAGCATCTTTTATATTAAGAGAACCATCATTATTTACATCACCAAGAACAAGATAGTCTTCATCAATAACAGAACTACCAGCAGATTGTTGGGCAAGTAAATTGTAATCTTCTTCATCAAGAATACCATTCCCATTAACATCACCACGCATTTTACCAGCAGGTAATGTAGATGAAATAGTTTTATCTAAATTAATAACTCTAATATTTATAGATATTTCATTTAATGGTAAGTTTTTAGCATAAACTCTAATATATCCATTAAAACATTCACATTGGAATCCACTATAGCTACGAACATTACCATTAGGAATAACAAAAGCCATTGTTGATGTAGTAGAAGCAGAAGTGGTAATATCACGATAAAATCTTCTACTAAAATCTGCTCCCCAATCAGTAGATAGAGACCAATTACCTAAGTAATCTCCTAGGTATGTTGTTACATCTACAGAAGACCCTCCAACTAGTGCTCTTATTCTTGTAATATCTTTACCGTTAATAACACCATCACCATTAACATCTGCTAGTGCAAGTTTAGTTTCATCAGTAATAACAGAATTATCTGCTAAATACTCACTAATATAATCAGCATCTCTATCTGTTAATATACCGTTCATATCAACATCACCGTACATTAAACCAGCAGGTAATGTGGCGGAAATAGCTTCGCTAGATTGGAAGATTTCAATAGTTACATTAATAGGATAGTAAGGAAGGTTTCTAGCGAATACCCTTACATACCCATTAAAGCATTGGCAGTAAAATTCATTCTTATTAACAGCAAAACTAGGTGAGAGAATTGCCATGCATGATGTTGTAGAATCAGAGGTAGTAACATCATAATAGAATATACCGCCATCGCCATCTGTTCTAGATGCATTATAAGACCAATTACCTTTAGAATCACCTAAATAAGTAAGACCTGAACTAGATGTATCAGTAAGGTTTACAAGTTTTTGTAGGAATTGTCTTTCTTTAGCTTGTATACTTCCATTACCGTCAATATCTGCTAATTTTAATGATGTGGCATTTGTGATTACATCACCACTCATTATATGGTCTTTAATAGTGTCAACATCAATTTGTGTAAGAACACCATCTTTGTCTATATCACCATACATTAAACCATCTGGTAATGTAGCATTGATTAATATTCTATCTTTAGATGTAAATAAGAATGTAGATGATTTAGAAGTAGACCCAGTAGCATATTTATAAGAAATATAAGTAGAATCACTATCGTGAGTTTCATCATCAATTAAGGCATAACCACTAGAACCTGTTGAACAAGTATGAGTTAAAGACACATCACTCACAGGTCTTAAAATATAAGAATCTGCCATTTAATTTCCCCCTTAAATCATCAAATACAAGTCGCCATTACTACCTAAAGAACTTGCTGGTTCGCTGCTACCTGTATAATATGTTTGAGTGGTAACGCCACTACCAATATAAGTTTTAGAAATAGCATTAACTTTTACGCTAGACAATCCATCATATCCAGTATCAGGCGTAATAGTCTGAGTAGTTTCAGTTGGAGTGACTGTTTTTGTTTGAAGAGTTGGTGTAGAACCGCCAGTAGGTACATTAACAACTACAGATTTTAAATACTTGCCTGCTGTTGGTGTTACAGTGCCATTTGTTGTTACAGTTTTAGTTTCAGTTTGAATAGCACTAATTGAAACTTGACTTAACCCATCGTACCCAGTATCAGGTTTGATTGTCTGCGCTGTTTCAGATGGTGTAGCTGATTTGCTTTGAAGCTTAGGTTCGGTTGTAGTTCCACCTTCAATAACTTTAGCATTAGTTACATAGAATAGTTTGTATGTTGCACTACTTGTAAAATACCCACCTGTAGTTGCACTAGCAGAAGTTATAGTTAATGTTCCATTTGCATACGTCCATGTAAAATCAGACGCAGAATAAGCATTAGTACCTGTTTTGTTATAAGAAGATCCTGAAGTATAACCGCACACGCCTTCAGTTTCTGTCCCATCATAATCTACACTAATAACATATCTTGTGCTTGCAAGAGTGATATTAGTATTTGTCTGAACAGAGAAAGCAGAAGGTTCTCCTGCTAATCCAGTAAATTGAATACTTAAAGAGTTCGAGGAAGGTTTAACTTCTTTAGTTAAAATCGAAGAACTACTATTATCAGATGTTACATCAACAATAACTTTATTATAAAATCTATAGTACGGGGTTGTCGGTGCTGTATATGTTCCATTTTTGGTTACAGTTAAAGTTTCAGTTTGTATAGGGCTAACAGTAACTTTAGATAAACCATCATAACCATCGTCTGGTGTTACATATTTTATAGTTGTGCTAGAAGCTACTGATTTTTCTTGCAGTTTAATTTCAACACTATCTGTTGGTACATCAACATTCACAGATTCGTAATTTTTTACATTATGTGTTCCATTAGTAGTTACATCTAAAGTGCCAGTTGGGATAATGTATGCGTCTGGGATTGGAGCAACTTTAACAGCGCCAGTGGTATATACGCCACTGGTTACTGCGGTCTGCTCACTTTTAGACGGTGTAACTGTTTTTGCAGTCTGTGTTGTTAATTGTTTTGTAGCAGATTTTGTGCCTGCACCCACATAACCAGCAGTCTGTGTTGCACTGGCTGTGATTAACCCACTAGAACTAACATTAATACTAGGTATAGCTTGTTCAGAAGTTGGCATAGCTTCTACAGTAACTTTGCTTAACCCATCATAGCCATTATCCGCAGTTACAGTTTGAGAGGAAGTGGTAGGAGCAACAGTTTTGCTTTGTAATACTATTTCAGAATCACTGGCCTTACCCTCTAAGGCATCAAAAATTTCAGCAATAAGAGAATCCTATCCTTCAATCTCAGTATTAGCATTATCTAAATTACTAGCAATAGCGTCTAAAGAAAGGGTAGAAGTAATTCCGACTAATTCTCTAACTTCATCAGCAATAGCAGTCATTTTTGAATTCACGCTCATTACCAGGCACCTCCTAAGATAGCTTCATCAACATAGGATTTAATTTCAGCTTTATCAGCTTCAGTCCAATAATCAATGCCTCGAACAGGAGTTTTGCCATCCTCGCCATTAAAATCGCCATTTTCGATTTTGTCATTTAATGTATCAAAAGAGTCACTTAAATTTTGAAAAGCTTCTTTGTCTGCTTTTACTTCATCAATAGCTTCGACAATAATATTTAATTCATCTACATCAATAAACTATTCTTTTATTTTTCCCCATAAATGAGAAATTCCTATTATATCGAGAAATTTTTTATTTTCAAAAGCCATTTTATTTTCCTTTCTGAAAAAAATATAAAAAAAATGGGAGGGATTTCTCCCTCCCATAAGGATTATTTAAAATTAAATTACGCCTGTGCGCAAGCAGCATCGATTTCAGCATTTGATAATGCTACAATAGCAGCATAAACTTCTGCAGCTGCACCTTTAGCTTCATATACGTTAGTATAATCAGGTAGAGCTTTACGTTCTACGATTACTTTACCATTTTCTTGAGCAACGCGAGATACATACTGTCCTTCAACAGCTGTGTCTGTTACATCCAGCGCGTCAATAGCCGCATTAATCTGGCTAGATACAGAACCATCTTCGCCCATAGCATCTTCTACAGCTTGCATACGAGCGTCCATAGCAGTATTTAAGTCTGTAGCGAACGCTTTAGCGCCATAAATTGTATCAGCTGTTTTAGCATCGCCTTCGGAGCCAATTACTGCAGCTTTAGCAGCGTCTGCGGCACCAGCAGCATCAAATGCATCTGTATTTTCATAAGCAGCAGAACCTAAGCCTAAAGCAGTTTTAGCGTCTTCAACTGTCAGTTCGCCATTTGCCTGATTCAGAGTGTGACCTAATACGGTTACGCTCTGTACTGCAGAGTCAGCTTTACCTAAGGAAGCCTGTACGCCAGCAGACAGTTTACCAATAACGATAGAAGCATCGTTGATTACAGCTGTAGCTACATGTGTATGAGAGTCTACAGTTACTGTAATTTCAGCAGTAGCGCCACCGGTTACGTATTCAATCAGGTCACCAACTGGAATCCATAATTCAGTACCGTCGTTATTAGCAATAACCAGTTTCAGGTAAGTGCCAGCTTCATGGCCTTTGTCATCAGCGGATTCCAGAGTGATTACTGCACCGCTTTGAACAACCATATCTTTTGGTACATTGATTGTGCCTACAGTTGTTTCGCCCTGTTTGAAGGTGTATGATTTAGCATAATCAACTGAATCATTTTCAACCATTGTAACTACGCCAGCCGCTTTGTTAGTATCAATAGCAGTAGCTAATTCTTCTAACGCGCCTTCAACTGTAGTAGCAGCGATTTTACCATTAGCATCAGCGATAGATACATCAGCAGCAGCACCGGATTTAGCAACAGCTTTTAACTGAGTTTCCAGATTATTTACAGCTACTGTAGCTGCATTATCAGCATACGCTTTAGCGCCGAATACAGTGTTAGCTTCTTTAGCGTTACCGCTTGCACCAACAACTTCAGCTTTAGCGTCAGCAACAGCTTTAGCTACAGAACCATCTGTTGTAGCACCTGCATTCAGAGTTTCAATTGCAGATTTATTAGCAGCAATATCTTCTTTAACTTTTGTGTCGTCATAAGTAGCTGCACTTTGAGCATCAGAAATCATCTGAACTACAGTTTTGCCTGTAGGCACAGTACCAACTTTTTCTTCTAATGCATCTACTTCGCCCTGAGCGGCATCAGCAGCAGCTTTAGCTTCAGCAACTGAACCAGCTACGTTAGCTGCACCTGTTAAAGTAGTTAATTTACCTTCAGCTGTATCTAATCTTCCACCTAAAGCACTTTCTGCTGCTTTAGCGCGATCAGCTTCTGCTGCAATTTTAGATACTACTTTCCCCCATAAATGACTTACGCCAGATTGGTCTAAGAATTTTTTTGTTTGTAAAGACATATCTTTATCTCCTTAAAGTAGAATAATTTGTATTACACAAGAATATCGTTTAATTCTGATTCGGTAAGAGCTTGCATTTTTCCAAGATCCATGCGAATACCTTCAGCAGAATCAAACCAAATACTTTGTGTATCTGTTACAACGTAGAGGCTACCAGGAGTAATAGGATAATTATCCAAATTTTCTTTTTTTGTATAGCAAAACTATACTTGCATTTTTTTTCTCCTTCCTATATGTTTCTACGTTTCTATTATTAATAAAAATAATTTTAAATTAATTAATCTACTTTGAGCAACCAAGAGAAAAAGATTTTATAAACTTATTTCATTAATATTACTTAATTACAGAGTATCTTGGGCTATCCAGTTTCTCTTTAACTAAATATTTATCTCCTATTATTATATCTAAAGTAATATTATCACGTTCAGTATATGGAATTCTAACCAATGGAATATTATTATTTAATGCATATTGATTTTTTATCTAGTCTCTTTTTTGTCTTTCTATTAATGGACAATTATTTTCCCAATTTTTATTTGAGTAAGGTTCAAAATGCTATTTTCCATCAAATTCTATTAAACGAATAATATTATTATTTTCTTTATTTAATAACGCAAAATCATAACGATAATTATTATCACCTATTTTGACATTATATTCTTTTATATATAAAAATTTATTATTATCTAATATTTTTTTTATTTTCTTTTCTCCAATAGAATAATTAATGCAACCACATGATAAAGTAGTTTTTTTTCTTAAAGAAACGCCATTTACTATCTTAGTATTCCCGCAATCGCATTTACATAAGTAATTAAATGATTTATCTGGCGCTTGCCCTACGCATTCTAATACGGTTAATTTACCAAATTGTTTCCCAATCATATTTTCAATTAAATAATTTTTATTATAACGCTGACACCCACATGATTTAATTTTTTCACAAACTAAATCTGCTCCAGCAACCTCTACCTCATTTCCACAATCACATTTACAAATCCATTTGTAATTGGTACCTGTTTTATTTTTACTCATATTAATTACTGTTAAATGCCCAAAGCGTTCACCAATTAAATTATGAATATTGTTTTTGCCCATTTTCTGACATTTTTCTTTCTTTAAACAACCGCACGAAGTCGTATGACCATTCCTTAAATAAATAGACCGTACATCTACTTCATTTCCGCAATCACATTTACAATGCCATTTTAATGGATTTGATTTTTTTATTGGATATAATGCAGTTAATTTTCCAAATTTTTGATTTGTAATATCTATCATTTTACTCATAATAACTCCTCTTAATATAATTAATTATATTAAGAGGAGTTTTGTTAATTTTTGTCCTGTATTTTTTGAGATGGTTATTTAATAACTGAATAACGAGGACTATCTAATTTTTCTTTAACTAAATCAATACCTGTCTTTCCAGTCATAATCATATCAAAAGTTGTTTGAGAATAACCAGATACAAATGTAATTCTACCATTATCCTGCATTGGGATTCTATCATTTCTAGCATTTACATTCCAAAAAATCAATTTAGGACATTCATAGCCAGTTTCACGAGTAAATCGTTCTGCTAATCTTTCTAAATCAGACTGATAATTAGTTTTCTGATAGCCTCGAGCACCGTATTCAGTGCAATAATCAAATTCCATATCAGAAATAATTACTACATTTTCTGGAATATCCGCGGCAGGCACATTATTTCGTTTAATTGTATTAATCAACAGATTAAACACAGACTCAATATTAGTGTTGTCGCACAGATTAGTTTCTGTAATGCGTTTTACTTTATCACAGAAATCTACGCCCACGGTTTCTACTAATCTTGCGGTTCTAGAGAATGTAATATAGTGATTATAAAATGGGCTGCTCACTCCGCATTTATCTGCGCAATATAACCCTAATGCTACTGCTACATCGATAGGTGCCACAGAAGTTCCATAAGTAGAAGTCATAGAACCGGAAGTATCTACAACCGCAACCCCATTAAATGTCGCACCATTGAAATAATCTGTTAAATTATCCCAATATTTATTTAACATTAAGCGTTCTGTGTCATCCATAGCTACTTTTCTAGAACTCCAATAATTAGGCATCATTAATTCTCTTGCTTGTTTAACTACGTCACAAGGATATAATGTACCTGCATTTACTTTTGTTTCAGTAGATTTTGCGAAAGATTCATATTTTGCTTTAATCATATCTCTGCGGGCAAAGGCATTGCGATAAATTAAGCCAGCTTTAGATGGAATTTTATCGAACTCAATTTCATCCCAACGACCAGCAGACATTAATCTTTCTACTACATTAATGCGTTCGCGCAGCATAGATAAAGATTTGCGATACTGACGCGCAGTTAAACCAAAATGTTTACGAGTTAATTTACCTAATTTCTGAGATTCAACAGAACTAGTGTTCTCAGATTTCAGCCATTTCGCTAATAAAGATGGGGTTTTAGATTCTAAATCTAATGCAAACTGATGTTTCATAGTATCTAATGCGTTTGTCTCTAAAGGAGTACCTACAAAGATATATAAATCATCCCATCTACCAAATTCTGGAACATAGATTAAATTGCGGCGCATCGCTTCAGTATGATTTTTAGCTAACCATTTGCACACAGTGCGGAAGAAGCGTCTTTCGCCCTGGCCTCCGCGCACGTCGCGCAGATAAAACAGACATTTTAAAGCATATACTTCATCTTCTTTAAATGCTTTATCGAACAATAAGATTACATCTTCTTCTGTTCTAGAGCGATATGCTCCACCTAATGCAAATAAGTCCATTAAGCCATTCATGGTAGATTTATAAGAAGCCCCACCATTTTCAGTTCTGCAAACATTTGCGCTCTGTTTCATTCCATTTAATAATGTGTTCATAATTCTTTCTCCTTTTTCTCTTGGTCTTTTAACAAGACTGTAATTTGAAATTCTTTTATTTCTTAACTTTATAATAAAATTATAACATATTTTTTTAAAATTGTCAAAAAAAAAGATTATAGCCTAAAACTATAATCTTTTTATCTTACTTTCAATTAAACGCACTTATAATTTCACGGCTCAAGGCATTTAATTTACTTATAAGACTTTATTCTTTAATAAAATATTTACTATTATAAAAGAATATTGCTGTATGAGCCTATGCGATATTATCGCGATACCATTGTTTTATCCCCGGAGCAGGGTGGAGCGGGCGACGGGAATCGAACCCGCATAGCTGGCTTGGAAGGCCAGAACTCTACCATTGAGCTACGCCCGCACTAGGGTCGCGGTGCTATATAGCAGGGGAAACCGCAACCCGGAAGAAGGGGATTGATTATGGAAGAAAGTATATATCTCAACTTTCTATATATATTATAACAAATTTTTTAAAATTTGTCAAATATTTTTAGGATATTCTGTATAATAAATTATTACACATTGGCAACTTGGATGATAAGGAGGTGTTTTTTCTAATTTATGAATAGGTAAAATACCCTGTTCACTTATATTTTCACAACCATCGCAACAATTATCAGATAATATCTGAAAATATTTTGATACTTTTCTAAGCTTATTTTCCAATATTTTATTCATTACTAAAAAAGCTTCTGTATCTAAAATTCTAACAATTTGGAACTCTAATAATCTTTTAATTTGAGCAATATCTTTATCCTCTTTTAATAAGACTATCATTTCAAGAATAGACGTTTCTATATAAGATGTAATTCTTTCTTCTAAGTTAATTCCATCTTCATTCCAAGTTAATGAAGCAACATTTTCTTCATTAAATTCTATATCTGGATAATATTTTCTAACAAATTTAGCAATTAAAGCATAAATTTTTTCTAAACATTCATTAATTAAATCATGTATTTTATTTTCATTTTCATTAAAATTATTTACATCTTGTAAAGTTTTAATTTTATTAATAATAGATAAAATTTTAACTTCATATTCAGTAATAATTTTTAAAACATCTTTTTTCAATTCTTCATATAGCTAAATCATAATAAATCATCACTTTGCTTTATAATATTTATACCATTTATGATATTCTTTTTCTCGGTCTGGATAAGGATGTCCACGAAATTGGCCCCAACGCTCCCATTCGCGCACTCGCTTACAATACCAAGCCTCAAATTCATAATAAACTGAATTGTAATCGCAAATGTCATAGCGACAAAAACATTTTTTATAGGAGCCATTTTGATAAGCTTCATTATTTCTTCGCAAAATACGATTAGCATAATTTTTCATAAACTTATCTTTGCGGTCGCCGCTTCGAGGAATTTTTTTAAAGGAACGACTCATAAGAACTACTCCTTTCCTTAACCTTATAAATATATTATATCATAAATTTTTTTAAAAATCAATTTTTTTTCTTCTATGTTTTTTCTTTTGTTCAGCAACTACGGATTTTAATACTTTACAATTGCCGCAATTAGATCTATTTTGGCACCACCAGCAATTATCATTTTGCCACCAGTAATATCTTGGCGGTTGAGGAACAGGTTTTCTCTTTTTCTTTTTTGAATGAAAAGTATATGGTTGCGCCAAAATAAATCACTTCTTTCTTTATTTTATAAATATATTATATAATATTTTTTATTAAAAATCAATTATTATAATAATCCTGCTTGCCTATGATATTCATACCATATGTCATTAAATAAATCTGCATCACAATCTTGTCCAGATGAAACAGTAGAAAGGCCGAGCGCCTTCGCCACATTGTTATAATGTGTAGCAGTAAAATTCTAACCACTCTATACTCCTGATGTAGAAATGTTGGAACCTGTTAATTTATTTACCGCGGCAATAATAGTTAACCAAGTACTTGCAGTAATTTTATCAGTAAAATTACTTTTTCCAGATACAATAGCATTAACTCCAGAAGAGCCATCCGCCCATGTCCAAGCGCTATATACGGGGGAATAAGAAGGGGTAATATTTGAATATAGCTTTCCTCCGCAGTTATTATGCATGCTGCAGCCGTCTTCCTAACAATCACTATAATAATAATGTGTAGGAGTGATAGTAATTGATGTAAAATAAAAATTATTTACTGAACCAATCCAATAGTTACTCCAAGTAACAGAAACCTCTATATCTTCATTTCTTGAATAAAAATTTACATTACTAGTATTTCTACTGAAACTTGAATCATTTGAATCAACTACCGCAATAGTCGCTCTTCCTCTAACATAGTCATATCCAAAATAATCATCAATATAATTGGGATTGCGCAAAATTGCATTTATTGTGATAGAGGCTGTGCCATCAGTAGAATTATAACTATTTATTATAGCTGAAACTCCTTGAACAGTTAAACAAGAATACTTAGCAGGTTCTTCTTCCTCTTCTCCCCCTCCGCCTCCACTACCGCCAGAAGATACTACAAAATCCCCTCTACCAACTCTTTCATTGGTGCTCGCGTTATAAATACCATAAGAAAAGTTACCTTCTGGGAGAATTTGTGATTCACATCCACCTAAACTTAACTTACCGGTTTTCCAATAAGTGGTGCTATTTCCAGTTTCTGTTACATTAATATAAACTACAATATCACCATGCTATCCACCATTACAAAATCTTACTAATCCAGTACTAGTATCTATACTTGGAGTAATAACAGCCATAAATTAAAATCTCACCATCCTTATTGCGCAATAAAAGCATTAAAGCCTTTAGATTTTAATTCATTCATTAATTTAGTGGCGTTTTCCCGTTTCGAGAAGGCACCAACCTGGACTTTGTAGAGATTGCCTACTAACCGCACATATGCATTTTGATAACCAGCTGCTTTAACTTGCGCAAGCATTTTATTTGCGTTAGTTTTAGAACCATATGCGCCCACTTGAACTCTATATAAAGGAGTTGAAACAGAAGGAGCAACAACTTCTTGTTTATCTTCTTCTTTTAAATAAAATGCAATTACATTATCAACCGCGCGATTACCTGTCGTTGCAGTGCAATAAGCTTGGCCCTCGTAGAGCATGCGACTGGATCCTCCGCCGTCTAAATTAACTGCGTAATCGCAACCTAATTCAACAAATAAATTCTATAATTCTTTTAATCTCATTCCTGGATTATGAACGCAAACCACATAAATATATTCATCGTTGTAGCCGATTGCAGTTCTACGTGTTTTAGTATTTACATTACCATCATTAAATCCTAAATAGTAAGAACCTGCGGGTTTTTTATCAATAACTAAAGGAGGGTATGCAGTAGTAAAATCATAAAAAGGTTTTTCTAAATAATATCCATAAGTTAATTTACCATCAACAGTCCCAATTCCATTATAGTAGCCTGCATTGCCGTAATCCATAATTACTTTTCCTTTTGATTTATAGACAAATACAGATTCTCCATTTGCCATATTAAAGAAACCGCCGTTTATAACTAATTGCGGTTTTTCCTAATTTTGCGCGTAAAATTTCTCAAGGGTCTAGCGACCGCCCGTTCCCGCGCCTGCGCAAAGATGGAAATCTATTTTCTCAATTTCAGATTGAGCAATTTGCGCGATGTATATATAATCATTAGATTTTAATAATTTCATATGTATCTTCCTTTCTATTTTTAGACAAAAAAAAAGAAGAAGGAAAAATATTCTTTTCCTTCTTCTTAAAAATATGAAAAATGAGGGGAGGATATTAATCATATTTGTTTATGATTTTTTTAAATCATTGGTAAGGGATGTAGGAGTCGAACCCACGCCAAGAGGGTTAGAGCCTCCTGTGCTAACCGTTACACCAATCCCCAATAGGACGTATTTATAATTTCTAGTTGACTAGACTTTTGATTATAAATACTCAACTTTAACCAAAAATTGAAAATAATCACCTAAGTAGTCATCTTATTAGTTTATTTTCTTTAAAGAAAGGGTTTTATCTTTTTCAAAAAACTTAACATAGTGCGCTTAAAGTTGTCATAGAGGCGTGTTAAGTATGTAATCTAGACACTTAAAATAACAAATAGAGCCAAACCCTGGCGAGGTGTACATAGTACAAAATGCTGTTTGTGTCTTATTTTTATATTGAAAGGAATGATTCGATGAAAGAACCATTGGCCGAGGAGGTGGGATTCGAACCCACGGGGCGGGTACGAGCCGCCACACAAGATTTCAAGTCTAGGCCCTTATGTCCACTTGGGTACCCCTCGATATATGGCAGCCGGTGCTAGATTCGAACTAGCGAAAATACAGGAGTCAAAGTCCTGTGCCTTACCACTTGGCGAACCGGCTAAAAACAAGACACAATGTAATACTATTGCTCTATCCAACTGAGCTACTTGCGAAAATTCACAAAATCGGATTTGAACCGATGACACATAGTTCCCTATTACATATTTGCTGTTTGTGCCTTTATATTATACTGTTTCATATGATTTGTAAATCTGCATCTGCGGAACGGCAATTCCATTAGCGCAGAGCATTTTTAATTTTTTAAAAGCTACATCATATTTTAATTTTGCTATTGTTAATTCAGTATTAGCAATTTCAAAATAATCATCATTTACATAATTAAATAATGTTTCCACTCGAGCTAATTCATTTCTCGCGGCAATCATTTCTTCTAAAGCAATTTCTACTTCAGAAAATTGTTCTTTCTTTTTGAAAAACATAATTATATCCCCTTTTGTTTAATAAATTATTCGCAAGACACTTAATATTTCTATTATATCAAATTATAGAGAAAAAGAAAATTGCTGTTTGTGTCTTATTTAATTAAAAAGAAAGGAAAAAGTAAGAAAGAAGGGTAAATACCCTGGTCTGAGTGGAGAGACTTGAACTCCCGGCCTTCTCGGCCCAAACGAGACGCGCTACCAAACTGTGCTACACCCAGATATTTTCAAGATGCTTTTTCTTTTTCAAATATCGAAAAGAGAATTGCTGTAAGCATCTTGTTAATGGAGGCGGAGGCTGGATTCGAACCAGCGTAAACCAGCTTATGGGGCTGGGGAGAAACCTCTTCTCGACTCCGCATCATTTTCTTTAAAAAGTCCTTCATACCATTGAACAAATTCATAAAACCACTCTAATTCTTCTGGATGAACCTGTGTGTCAAAAGTATCAAACATAATCATCAAATCCTTTCTTTGATTTCTTTACCTTATATTAATATTATATAATATTTTTTATAAAAAATCAATTAAGGATTAATAAGACCTGGCAACTTATTATCATTCGTACTCCTCATTCGTGCAAGGTGGCAGAGCAGAGGAATGTTTTCAATGAAGGCCTTGCAATCATACTTCATTGCGGTTTTAAGTGGCGGCACGTACGGGAATCGAACCCGTGCTTCTGGCGTGACAAGCCAGCGTACTAACCATTATACTAACGCGCCATAATCCCGTATCGTGGGCTAGCCGCCATTCTTTTCCAATTTATATACCGCCTCAATGAATTCGGTAAGTAGAGCGGTTTGGTGACACCATCGGGGCTCGAACCCGAGTTGCCCGCGTGAAAGGCGGGTTTCCTAACCAATTAGAAGATGGTGCCATATGGTGGATCCAGGGAGACTCGAACTCCCAACATCCTGCGTGCAAGGCAGGCGCTCTCCCATTAGAGCTATGAACCCATAATAGTGAGTAATCTTACTCACTCACTATATCCGAAATGCATCGGCACAGGATACTTTGTCCTGCTTTACCATAATTTAGATAAAATAGTGCGATGACACCTATTCTATCTTTTGACATTAAAACCAGTCAACTGCTCTCGGAGGTGGCTGCTCCAGCTGGGCTCGAACCAGCGACATTCTGATTAACAGTCAGACGCTCTACCAACTGAGCTATGGAGCATTATTAGCTTGGTGTTACTTTTTACTTCATAAAGGTTTTTGCGCTTTACACCCTATCTGTCAATGCTAAGTAACTTTCTGGCTACTACCAAGCAATTAATTTCAAGACCTTTTAGTTTTTAAGGGAATCGAACCCTTTCACACAATGTTTTCAGCATCTTGTTTTAACCAATTAAGTTAATTGCTGTAAAGGTCTTTCTTTAACTTTCTAAAAATATTATAACATATTTTTTAAAATTTGTCAAATATTTTTTTTATTTCAAGATTTAATTTATCTTACAGTTCTGTGCTCCTTGCTACACCAAACCTCTACTGAGGCTTTGGGATTCGCACCCAAGTCTGAACTCCGGCTTGAAGAATAAAAATAATTGCTGTTTAAATCTTATAAAAATATTATAACATATTTTTTAAAATTTGTCAAATATTTTTTTTAGTAGGCAGGGTGGGATTCGAACCCACTCACCCGAAGGAACGGATTTTAGAATTGGGTGCAAGTACTGCCCTTGCTTCTCTCTATACTTTATCGCTTTGGAAAAATCCTCACGCCTTAATAGATGATAATACTTTTATACTAACCCAATACAGTCCGCCGCGACTCTCCAACTTCGCCGCCCGCCTAAAAACTAATTTTCGCCTTTATCTAGAATAAGGCTTAACGCCAGGTAATTAATAACCTACGAGGGTATGTCTATTTTAAGAGGATTCCCTGCTCTTAACCTCTAAAGTAGCAAGACACATATTTTACTAGCACTTTTAATCCCATATCAAAAACTTGTAAATAAGAATATTTGCTGTATATGTCTTTTGGAGTGAAGTCTAGGAATTGAACCTAAATATACGGGGCCACAACCCGTTGTACTACCATTGTACTAACTCCACATATTTGGTCGGAGTGGAGGGACTCGAACCCTCAATCTCTTACGAGCCCAGGATTTTAAGTCCTGTGCGTATACCAAATTCCGCCACACTCCGAAGGCCTGCGACTTATTTTATAGTCTAGTCGCCAAAGACTTTATGAAACGCGAGCCTACTTACGCTTCCTTTTCGAGAATCGAATTGCCAATTATTCATTCTTTCCTCTTTGCCACCCGCTCATAGGTATTGGCTACCTTGTGGCTAGACTGCTCTTGTTGTTCTACTATAAGCTTTACCTGCCGCACCAGCGTTCTGGAGTTGAACCAGCCCATCTCTAGATGAGTCGCTCCACCGGGAGTCGTTTTTGGAATCGAACCAATCAGAACATGTAGTAGCTTTCGAGGACATTAGTATAACCTCATCTTGTTTTGAAAGAGGAAAGACACCTCTTGCTGGAGCCGAATGAGGGAGTCGAACCCACGTATGCTGATTACAAGTCAGCCGTAATACCGTTATACTAATTCGGCAAATATAGCTCACCTTGCTTTTTTATAGTGGTAAGAAGATGTGCTTGGGAAGACTTCCACTATGATATTTTAAATTATTGAGGAAATATCAGTTAAAACCTCACAGCGAAGTTTTATGACTCCATCTGCTGTCAAAAAAGTTAATTTCTTAACTTTCTATAAATATTATATCATATTTTTTAAATTTTGTCAAACATTTGATTTTTATATTTAGGTTTTCTTACAAAAGAACCTTTGCCTTTTTTAGCTCTAACAACTGAGGCTTTATTTCTAAAACTCAAATGTTCTTCTAATTGCTCGGGAGTTTTCTTGAATATTGATTTATTCATTTAATAAATCCCTCACTTTCTATAAATATAATATCATATTTTTTATTAAAAATCAAATTCAATCTTTTAATCTAAATTGAAAAAAATTTTTATTTGGTGTCGGAGGCGGGACTCGAACCCGCACGCTACTATTACTTCACGCCAGTTTAGTCAATTTACAATTAAATTAGTAGCCATTCTTCATCTGTAAAAGAGTTTATTTCTTTTTTTGTTCTAGGTAAATTATAAGTATCACACCATTTGCGAATTGCATTATCTGTTACTCCAAATTGTTCCCCAATTTGGACAAAAGAAGTTGTACGAATCAAATTTTTCAATTCATCTCTTGAAAGAGAGTGTTTTTGAGAATCTTTATTAAATTCTTTTGCTGCACAACTTTTACATCTCAATGCATTTCGACTAATTTCTTTGCCACAATCAATACAATAATGTTTTTTTCTTTCAATATTTTCTTTTGATTTTTGCTTAATTATCTTTTTTTTAGGTTTAAGCTTAACTTCATCAGATTTATTGTTATTATTATTGTTGTTGTTTTCTAATGCATGACAATTTGGACATAAAATTTGTAAATTATCAAAATTATTATTATAATGATTCTTGTCGATATGATGCAATTCTAAAGGAATTGGCTGATTTAACCAAATAGATAATCCACATTTTTCACAACGATATTCTTTAATTCCATCCTTTATTAATTTTTCTCTTAAACGATGAGAACTAATATGCGAATTTTGTTCAACATATTCTTTCGCGGTTTTATATAAATTATCTCTAGCTTTTCCCTTTAAACCCTAATTTCCTTCATAAAAAATATCCATCTTTTTTAAATAAGAATTTAATGTTTCTGGTTTACATTGTAATTGTTTACAAATAAAACTTTTAGACTACCCCTCTTCAATCCATTGGAGTATATCATTTTTTCTTTCTAAAATATCATCTCTTGCCATAAAATATTCATCTCCTTATTATATATTAAAATTAATAATAAGAAAATGGTCAACCTTACCCAAAAATTTTAGATTCGATATACCATTTTAATTGTAAACTCACTAAGACTGGTGCGCCTGCCTATTACGCCACTCCGACAAAAACAAGACACATAAAAAATGAATTACAGATTAAAAGTCTGTCCCAAAAAATAAATTGCTGTATGTGTCTTTAGCACTGGGTGAACGACTTGAACGCTCAGTCCTCGATCTGGAGTCGAGTGGTTTACCAATTAACCGAACCCAGCAAAAAAAAATACGGTCTATAGGAATCGAACCTATATATACGGGGTAGAAACCCGTTGTTTTATCCATTAGACTAAGACCGCAAATGGAGATAGAGAGAATCGAACTCTCACCTTTGGTGGTGCTCACCAGTGACGGCATCCAGCGCTATATCCCCATGGTACTCCCATCTGGAATTGAACCAGAATCTGACAGTTATAAGCTGCCGGCACTAACCTCTGTGCTATGAGAGCATATGAGAAATGATTAAAAATCATTTCTCAACCTTACATATATATAATATCATATTTTTTTGAAAAAATCAAATATTTTTTTTAATGGTAATATTTATTATTTTTTTAACTAAATAAATTATTCAGTAATACCCAATTTTTCCATTAATTTTGCAACCATTTCTTCTTCATCTTTTGATGCAATGATTTTATCCATTTTTTTCATAGAAGCTGCGGCTGCGGCATTTTCCCAAGGAGCTGCTCCGGAAGATACTTTTGGCATAGATTCGCCACTCTCAACAGGCACTTTAGGCATTGTCATCGCGATAGCAATCTGAACCTTTTCTCCGCCTTCATCTGTTTCCCATACATATAATTTTTTATCTGCAAAAATTGCATCTGGATAAATTTCACTAATTTTATTTAAAACAGTAGCTTTAGCAATATCACCTTTACGAGCCATATTATTCATTCTCCTTTAATTGCATTAATTCTTTATAACATTCTGGACAAACTAATAAATGTTCATCCTCATACTCTTGATACCATTTTAATTCTTTTTCTGTATTATATACAGTTCTGCCGCAACATTCGCATTTTTGCAAAGATTTTTCAACAATATTACCGCAATCAGTGCAAATAAAATCAGTAGTTGGATCCCAAAAAGGTAAATCATGACCGCAAATAGGTTTATATGTCTCTCCAACTTCTACTTTATATAGAATTTTAGGGTCATCGGTCCAATGGTCATTAACCATATGATTAATTCCAAAATAAGATTTAGTAATTATTGATGCAGGACATCCATGGAATGCGGCAGTAATATCATTAAAATTACATACATTTTCATCTTCATTTTGTTTTACAATATCTCTTACATCAAAAATATTATCATTTAAGAAAACACAATGAGTATCTTCTGCTTGCGTCTTAGTACCATCAGAAAGAATAAGTCCTTCAATTCCTACAAATTTAGTACCTGAATAAAAATGTAAAGGATAAAAAGGACTATCCGCAGAACGGGTTAATTCATCAGTTAATTGCCTACAAAAGAAAGGGTAATGTTTTCCAAACCAAACACAGTTTAAATCTTTATTTGCATAGCCTAATACTCGCCATTTTTTATTATTCCACAGCATTCCTTCTGGAAAACATTTTAATTGTTCATCTTCTATACTTCGCAAATAAATTACAAAAGTAGATTTATCTACTAAATAATTCATATTGCCGCCGCCAAAATCCCCATCCATAGAATGACAAGAACGCCAACCGCTATTATTTTCACTGATAGTTAAATAATCAAGAGGATGAACGGATAAACATAATTTTCCTTTAATTTTAGTTTTCTGAATATAACGAGAAGCAATATCTTGTAACCTACGCAATTCACTTTCATCATTTACGAAATACTTAAAAGACTTCATTAATTTATCGCCTTTTCGCAATCTAGGAATATTAAATTGATCGTTAATTACTAAATTGTGATAAAAACCTTCTCGATTACTTTCTAAAAAATTATTAAATTTAGGATTATCTTCTAAATAAATTTCAATTTCTCGTAAAAAATTATCAAACATTTTATTTTTTTCTTTATCAGTCAATTCTATTTCTATTGTTTTGGGAAAAGTATAAATTAATTTTCCTCCAAATAAATCAATTAAGAATCTCTTATTTTCATACCATTGCTGCATAATATTAGTGCAATCAATATTAATTTCTTCATAACTTTTTGCGTAAATAATAACTTTTTCTAAATCTTCTTGAACTTTTTTATACTGTTCCGGCATTTTGTTCTGCATAAAAGCTCCATTTTCTCTTTTTACATGGAATATATTTGAATCTATGAACTGAATTAATTGCTACATCATCTAAAATCCACCCCACTTTTTCAATAGTTTCATGGCAAGAATCATAAAACCAGTGTTCTATATCACTATGCTCATTTAAATAACCAACAGAAAGATTTACTGCGGCAATGCCCCAAACAGGAGCAATAATACTAATATCTGTGAATGTACCAAATTCAGTATTAAAGCCGAATCCTGTAATATATTTCTCAAATTCTTTATTATCACAATCATAGAAAACTGCATCATCAAATCCGCTTCTATCTAATTGAATTAAAAATTTAAGAGAATCATTTTTTGGAATCTTGCTAATTAATTCATAAGCTCCGATGCCGCCTTTTTCTTCTCCTCTTGTAATGATTACAGTTGGTCGATATCCTTTTTGTAATAATTTGAGAATTGCGAATACTCCTGCTCGATCATCCGCACCTAATCCCAAAGGGGACCACATTACTTTTAAATCTGCATCATGAAAAATAATATTTGGGGGTTCTTTATAAACAGTATCAACATGTGCGACAATCCCAATTGGGATTTCCCCTTCCGCATATAGAAAATTATCTGATTTAATCACTTTATAATTATAGTTTTTACTTAAAAGATTGCTTAATGAATTAAATAGTTTTACTTCTTTAGAAGCAAGTAAAGTTTTCATTAAATCAATTTCATTTTTGTTTACTTTTATATATACCCCTTCCTTTCTCTTTAACCTTATAATAATATTATATAATATTTTTAATAAAAAATCAATTAAATAATTTTTTAGCTATATCAAAAGCCGCAAAACAATAGTCGCAACGATCTCCCATTTTACATTTTTGTTTACAGCTATTTCTGCGCTCGCCAATATTGAGTGTAATTGAATGATTTAAAATATTTTGATTTAATTGGGGCATAATTTCTACAATTTTTCCAATATATACTTGATTTTTATATATTTTAAAAATTACTTCTTCTTTTTCTATATATTCTTCTGTATCAAAAACAAAAGTATGGATAGCATTTTCATAATATTTAGTATCTTCCGGTCTAATATAGAAAGCATTTACTGAAAAAGTGTTATTAATATTCGCGAATAGCGCGTTTGCGGAAGTGGTTGGGCGCACACGAATATTAATTGGTTTTTCTGCTTTATTTAATAATTTTTTTAAACTAGGCATATCAAAACAAATAGGTCCATCAATTAAAATATCTGAAACGCCTATTTCCATTAAATTATTAAAAGTTTCCCAATCTGCCGCGGCATATTTATAAAAACAATTATATCCTTGTTCTTTTACTATTTTTAATAATCCAATTTGTGGGCAATTAATTGTATAATTATCTCCTACTACTGCTTTAACAAATGCTAATTGTTTATCAAAATTAGAAGATATTGTGTCAATATTAATTACATATTTTTTATTAGGATATTCCTTCATAAAATCATATATGTATCCTAATTTATTAAAAGGAACACGGATTTCATCTGCTTCTTTACGCAGTTTAATATCTGCATTATAACTAATACTATATTTCATATTAACCCTCTTTTTACTGAAAAAATTTCGCAAAGCCATTTTTAATCGCTCGTGGCCGCTCCGAGCAGTTTTATATAATTTTATTGTACCATAAAACTGTAGAGTTGTCAAGTTGACAATTGGAAAAATTTTAGATATAATTAATTTATAAATTAAAAAAAAGAGAGGAAGAAACTCCTCTCTTAAAATAATTATTTTATTTAATAATTCTATATCCAGTTAATACTTTTTTCTTTTCGCCTTCAGCAGCAACATTAACACTATCTTTTTCGACTTTATTTTCTCGAACCAGCTTAGTTAAACGCGCAGTTACTTTTGCAGAAGTAATATCTTCATTATCTTCAAAGTTTTTCATAATCTGAGGGATTACAGTAAAAGAAGTATCATTCAGGCAAGCAAAAACTTCTTCTAATAAAGTATCTACTTCAGCTTTTTTCTTATCTCTTGCTTTACGAGCGGCCTCAGCTTTTTTATTTAAAGCTTCAATTTCATTGTTAATAAATTCTACTAATTCTGTTGGCACCATATTAGGGCTAGATTCTAAAATTGCTTTAATTTCTTCAAACATTTCTTTTTTAGTTGCTTTTTTAGTAGTTTCGTTCATAGTCATAAGTCATTTCTCCTTTTTTTTAATTAAATAATTTATTATTTCCTTACCTTGTATATATATAATATCATTTTTTTTAAGAAAAATCAATTAAAAATTATTTGCTTTCGTAAAACTTAATCCATTCTTTAGGGATGCGAACAGGCTTAACTGATGAAGGTAAGTTTAAATTATCTTCAATCATTTCATCATATAGCCCCAAATTATTTAAATCTAATACATTATCCCAAACCATATCACATAAAAACCAAGAGAATGCGCTGTTTGCTTCTTTTAATTGCGGATTATCTCTAAAAAGTAGTTTTTTTGCCTCATTTTCTGAATAATTAATTTGAATAGAAGGAAAAGCGAACTGTTGTAATATATTATTTGAATTATTTCCATTTTCATTTATCTCTTTAAATAAACAATTTTCATGAATGCTATTACTATAATATACATCCACCCTATTTCTTATTGTATCATATCCAAGCATAGCAAAAGATAATTCTTCGTTTCTAGAAACAAAATCTTGACATTCTTCACAGTAGAAATAATTTTCCCCATGGCAACTTTCGCATATTAACTGTCCATTAACTTCCCATAAATCTTCTGAATGAAATAATCCGCCGCATTCTTCACATTCAAGAAAACCACGACATTCTTTACATTCTAACCCATCTCCAAGAATATCATATTCCGCATCACTTGAAGGCGATACCGGATAACCGCAACTTAAACAATAGGGTTCTATCCCATATTGAATATAAATAGAGTGTTGTGAAGTATTTTCTTTTGCTTTAATGCCCAAATACGCTAAAGTCTCTTGAATTCCGAAATCATTATACATCGCGTTTGTACACATGCGAATTGCATGACCTGAATTACCGTTTGGATAAAAATAGGTATTATTAAAATTAATTGGTTCTGTCTCAAATTCCCAACCTAAATTAACGGTAGCTAATTCTACTAATTTATTTAAAACTGCGGTTTCTAATACTTTAGAATAATAAGGATAACCCCTAACTCCGCTAATAACATTTTCATCAATTACAAATAATTCTCGCCATTTTTTACTATTCCAGTCATTACCAGGCGCTAATTCATAAGTTTCACTTTCACTCTCTAAATAAGCAATGACTACTTTTGGTGAAGACAGCATTTCTAAAGTTCCTAAACGGTAACATCCACTTTCTTCCCAACTCATACAACTAGACCATCCATTTGAATTATCGCTCATTGTAACATAATCAAGAGGATGAATAGATAAGCATAATTTTCCTTTAACAGTTTTATTATTTAAAATTTGAGACTGTAAAATTCTTACTTTTTCAATTTCATCTAATAAAGTATTTAATTCATTGCTAATAATTGTTGATGTATTACTATATTGCAAACATTTTTTAGTAATTCTTTTAAGAAATTTAAAAGGTTTCTCTTTATCTGAAACAGTTAATTTAACTTCTCCGTTATTAATATAAGCAGGCAAAGAAGTTGTATATAAATTGCGACAATTGCTTACGTCTAAAGATGGTCTTAATTTACAAAAAATTTCATTTTTAAAATAAGTTGCATAACCATTATGGGGAGAGAGTTTGTCTCTTACATGATTATAAAAAATATAATTTTCTGCAAATTTTTTCTGCTTTTCAGATATCGGGCTTTTTTTCCAAACTAATTCTTCAATAGAATTATACATATCTTGAAGGAGATAAAAAGAAGAATGGCTCATTAAATCAATATCTTGAGAGAATAAATCTTTAAAATCTTGAAATAAAACTATTTTAAGCATTCTAATAAATTTACTGTACATAGAGGCGCAAAGTGGATTGCAGGCAAAATTATTGTGGAATTCTTGTTCTAATAACCGTTCTTCACAATCAAAAGAAACCGGGAAAGAAACAATTAAATTTTCACCGAGCATTTGAAATAATTCTTCTTTAAACGGCGCCCATGCTGTATCTAAATATTTCGATGCGATAGAATTATTATAATATTTAGCATAGCTTTTAAATTTATCTTGATCTTCTTGAGATAAAACTTCCATTAAATTCATTTTATTCCTCCCTTTCTCTTATTAAAGAATAGCCGCGCCAACTGTAATGGAATGTTCACATTCAGGGCAAATAATATAAAATTCTAATTCACCCATAAAAGGATTTCCGCCCGGCCGCATATCACTTTCATCATATTCAATATAATTCTTACAGTGATTACAGTAACAAATCATTACGCCACCTCCCATAAGATATTAAATAATTTTTGGTATTCTTCATAAGAAATAGCTATAATATTTCGATAACTTGCTTCTTCTAATAATTCAAATGCAAAACATTCTTCTTCTGTTTCTAAATTAATTAAATAAGCTGTTTTAATTTCAAATTCATTAATATGCGGCTTTGCTAACATATTAATTAATTGATTTCCAGTATAGAAGCTACCAATTTGCGCTTCATTAATAAATACTGTTTGATGATTATCGTCATTTAATCCAAGAATACGAACTTTCATATTTATCAACTCCTTACCTTATATAAATATTATATCATATTTTTTATAAAAAATAAAATAAGCATACGATTTCTACATCGCATGCTTATTTTTCCTACAAAATTAATAATTAAAAACCTTCATCTTCATCCGGAAATGCCCAATAACCTTCTAAATGCTGGTTCATCCATTCCATATATTTTTCGTTAATTTCTTCATCTGTTTCATTATCACCAAAATGAAAAGTTTTACTAATATCCATATCACCTAATTTTAGATGAAAATTAACTGCTTTGCTCATTTAAATAAACCTCCCTATAATATAATAAATAAAAGTTAAAATTAATACAATTGCTCCGCTTGCCGCAAATATAATAAGCAATGGCTCTAATTTTAGTTGAATAAATTCTTTTGTCATAAATAGAAAAGCCATAATATCTAACAAAAGAAAAGAAGCTAAAAGAATATTAAATATTGCTAATATCATTATCGCAGCCTCCTGCGTCTTCGCGTGCCAGCATCCAAATAAAACGCAGAGCTTTAGAGAATTCTGGATCAGAGATATTTCCGTGTTCCATTAAATAATATGCTTCTTCAAACTCTTCTGTTACAGAAAGTTTTTTGGCGGTTTTAATTAAATAAGGTAATCCTGTTTCTACAAAGAAATATTTTTCCTCATACATTTCATTGCTATTTAAAAATTGTAATAAACTATATCGACCATTTTCAGTAATAATTTTTTTAGCGCAAAAACTAAAGAAATCATCATTTAAAATAATGCCATGTTTCATATATATACCTTCCCTTATAATTAAAAAGTTCCCCATTCAGCTTCTTCTTCCATTGTGCCTTCTTCCATAAAATCATTAGCATATGAATATTCACAAACAGGGCAATAGTATTTACTCATACCTTCATGGTTACCCCAATCTTCCATGTAAATTGGCTCACCGCATTCAGGACAAACGAAAAATTCTTCTTCCCAATCTACTTGAGTATCATAAGTCATTAAACACAGTTCCGCTAAATTATACCATTTTTCTTTATTTTCTAATAACATCAAAATCATCCTTTCTTTAACTTATATATATATTATATAATATTTTTTATAAAAAATCAAAAAAGACATATATCGTTTAGATATATGTCTGTATTCTTATTCAACTGAATTGATTGCTTTTTCAGCAATAGCGATTATATCATTGTAAATATTTTCAATAGAAGAGCCTGCAGTTTCTAAACGCTCATAAGTAATATTATTAGCAATTAACATTTGAACACAAGTCTGTTGAGAAGGTACAAAAACAAACAATAAACCAAAAATAATAGATAAAATAATACATTTTTTACCAACGGAATTATACATATTTTTATATTCTTCTGCACTTGAGTCCTCATCCGCAACAGTACACCAGGCTAGCACTCCGATTATCAGAGCTCCGAGCAATCCAAGTACAGTCATTGTGGTTAAAGGCTCTATTAATCCAGTAATATAAAAAAACCAAGGTGAAATAATTGGGGTTCCCATTTAATATCCTCCTCTTTTTCTCTTGTTTTTAGTTGCCGTATTAATAGTATTACGATGAATGGTATTCACTTTTGCCAAATGCCCTTCTTTCATCCAGGAATTGAAATGAATAGGTTCGTAATTATTAATATCAGCACAGAAATTAAAACTATTTTTACCTTCTGGTTTGCCATGGTGATTATGCCCGTGTAAATTATACATACCCTGAACAACAATAGGCTCATGAGATAAAATTAATTTTTCACTGATGATGACTGGACCGGCATATACTTCATTAAATACTTCTCGTGCGGAAGTTAATCCTTTCTCATGGTTGCCAGCAACTAATACTTTATAGCCTTTTAATTTTTTTACATATTCTAAATCGCCGCAATCACCTAAAATGATTAATAAGTCTTTACGACCAACTTTGGCGTTGATGCGTTTTACTAATTCTTCATCTGTTGGACGATTTGGAAATGCTTTTTTCAAATCATCTTCGCCAAAATGCAAGTCGCTGATGATATATGCGGTCTGAAGGTCTTTCCATTTTTCATTAAAAATATCATATAATCCTGCGATTTTCATTTATTTATCTCCTTTTAAGAAATTATAGTAGTGCATATAAAGAAAGTTGATAATGAAATTAATAATAAATGTAAAAATATGGCTATTTTTAATAAAATTCTTAAACTTAAAGAATCTGTGATATTTAGATCTTCCCAACAATCTTTAATGATAATACCACTTAAAATTATTGCAAATAAAAGACATATAATGCTAAATACTTCTACTACTGTCATAAATTATTCCTCTTTAATTATTCTTTTTTATATTTTTCAATATCTTCTTTTCTTACCAAGGAGCAATATTTATAAGAGATAGTTTTTGAAGTAGTAAAAGAAGCTTTCCCTTCATCCCATACTTCAAATGGCTCTTCGTTATTTTTAAAATAACTGTAAAAATATCTATAAATACTATTTTTATCTGGATGTATATTAAAATCAGATACATATACAGGCGTGTCAACCGGGACTTTTTCCCAATCGATTTCTACTTTTGGTTCTTCATATGGGGCATCAAGCCATTTTTCGGTTTTGGCTTCACATTCAGAGCAAGATAAAGCGGGACACTCTCCTGATTTTAAAATATATCTTTTTTTAAATTTACAAGAACCGCCTACCAATAAACCTTTAATAATTTCGTTTTTATAATGTTCGTAGTTAGTTTCTTTGTTCATAATTATTCATACCTTTCAATGTTTCTTCTGTTAAATATAAATATCTATATGTGTCGAAACCTTTATCTTCTACAATGTATCTATTTTCTTCACCAATACATACTTTCCATATTCCATATTCTCTATGATAAATAGTATCGTTGTGTAAAATGCCATTTTCATCAATATATGTGAAAGCATATCCAAGGTCTTGGGACAGTACTGCTCCGTACCCATTTGTATCTACTTCAATATAAGGAATGACACTTAATACTTCATATTCTTTTGGGGGTGGAGGTTCTGGTTGCGGATTATTCATATAACCAATATCGCATCCAGTCATAAGAAGCATAATTAATAATAAAAAAAAAGATAAATTAGTTTTAGCATTTACTATTGCCTTTCCATAAGTATCTTTACTTTTCATAATTATTTACTCCCTTTTGGACCTTTTAATGCTTCGGCCCAGTATTCTACATTATTAAGTAATGTTTTCCCATTAACCGTCCATTTATCTTCGCAAGCACGATAAACCGCAAATTCAACAAAATAGCCTTCCCAAATTAAATAAACACCATCTTCTTTTGGTTTTTCTTCACGAGCATTTTTCCATTCAGTAATTTCAATCATTGTTTTTTTCTTCCTTTCTCGCTTCTTTACTAATTTTTTCTACTGCTTCGCCTAAATAATCAATCATTTCAAAAATGTTTATAATAGGTACAAAAATAATACTTCCACTGGCTACATATAACTTAAATTCTTTAATTACATGAATACTAATTAAAATAGGAAGTAAATAGATAGTTGCGCAAATACCTACAATTAGAGTAATATCTGCAATTAAAGTAATATCTTCCATTTTAATTCACCTTTTTAGATTTCTTTAATACCTCTAATATTTTGATACATACCAATAACATATTGAAGATATTTTTTTTCATGTAATGTTTCTTCTTGAAGTAGCATAAATCCGGCATCTAAATTATGACATTTCTCACATTCATAATGATGAATTGGTCTGCCGTACCCATCTCTAATATTACCTACGGTTCTATCTGGTAATATATTAGTTGTATATTCATGACCGCAATTTGGACAATAAAAATAATATTTTCTCATTTTAATTCACCTTTTTAGATTTTTTTAATACCATGATGGGGCAAAATCTTTTACATGATGAATACCTCCGAATGGTAAATCAACATACTCTCCTTTTTCAATTTTTTTGATTTCACAACATTTTTCGCAATAATAAATATCTATTCTATCAAAATAGGCGGTATAACCATTCTGATAACGTATGCTTGTTTTCTTTTTTGTTTCTTGAAATACCCATTTATGTTCGCATTCGTTCATGCTTATTTACCTCCTAAAGTTTTATTTTTAAATGCTCTCGTAATATCTAATTGGCAGTCCTTTAGATTTTGCATACTCAATCTCGGATTTTGTTGAATTCCCAATATAACCATCTACATTTATTACAAATATTTCATCAGCCATATCAATCTTGCGTTTATGCATATCATCCAACATTTCTTTTGTTCCTTCTGTCCAAACTTCATCGTCTCCAGAATGACCAAATAAACCTACAGAAATAACTATGCACCCATCTAATGTAAGCTTCTTTTGAACTGCCATAAATTCGTCTTTGAACTTTGTACTTCCACATAAAGTCACTACTTTATATTTTCCTTGCATATTCTTTACCTCTTTAGGAGTCCAACAATCTTTACCATCCTTAATGTTATAGGCTCTATCCCAAACGGCATCACAATAGTTGGTCGCACAAGTTTCTCCGTGCTTGCAATTACTGCAACTTTTTTCGTTATTCATAATACTACCTCTTAAAAGTTTGTTTTTATGCGTCTTCCTTGTATAGTCTATAATATCCAGCAATTGAATTCGTTTTATAAAATTCTCCATCACTGGCACATAAAATGAATTGAATATCTCCGCCATCATCAATAAATGTTCCATAAGCATCATAAATATATCCGCATAAATCAATCACTTTAAACATTTTATACCTCTTAAAAGTTACAATGTTCTCTTAACTTTCTACCGCAATTAGGACAATAATATCCACCATTATATTCAACTGTCCCATCTTCCCAAGTAGTTTTAGTAATAAGGCAATCAAATGGATATTCTTCTCCACAATAACAACAGAAAATATGCTCTTCAACTAGAACCCATTTGCCGATTTTATATAAGTCAATCATTATTTATCCACCTCCCATGCTGCGCGCTGCACTAATTCTACTGTTGGCGCATCTGCAAGTAAGTGTAGAATGCTGAAATATATATCATTAGCAGTACTATCCTTGTATGGATATGCTTGTTTATCAATTTCTTTGCGTAATTCGTCAGCGTCAATCAGTCGCATATTTGCTCTCATCTCCCTTGGGCTTGCCATAACTGCAAAAATCCACGTCTTTCACATACAACGGATGACCACATACTGGACACTGATTTCGCGTACATATATGGTATTTATTGTATTCACAATCCTCACATCGTACTATTGATTCCGCGTCTACTGTTGGCATATCAGCAATAATACTCGCAATTTCACCGATAGTAAGAGTAGTCCAGGCGGTAGTTTCTCCTAATGAGTGCCGATTAAGATATAATCTAATTTGATTATATAATTCATTGCGGTCAATTAAATCATTTTTCATTTACCATATCGCTCCTTCCATGCTTTTACTACACGAACTGAATCAACTGGATTTAAGAAACAATAATGGTCACAATCCCATGTGGAGTTATATATAGGGCATTTTAAACAACTACCATTTCCTTCTTTAGAATAGAAATTACACATTTCATTTTTTGCTTTTAAAAAATCAATCGCTAACAATTATTTCCCTTCTTTCAAATACGGAGTTGGGTCTATTGCTGAAGCTAATTTACAATAACGCCAATAATTAACATCAGTGGCGTATTGCTCCTCCACATCAAAAGTAATAAACGGATCGCCAGAAGAATATGGAAAATAAGCGCAAAAATATTCCGCTTGCCATTCACTATCAATAATATCACGCACTAATACCGGAGTGTTGCGTGGCACTTTTAACCAGTCAATTTCAATAGGATTATCCTGGCTCCATTTTTTTACAATATTAATAGCTTGAACCATAACATTTTCCATTCTTGCGGAATGACCCATGGTACAAAATTCTGTTTTATATAAAGGACAACCTATATGACAAATTCCCCTATAACTATTACACATTCTTTTTAATTCTCTCATAAATTCTAATGCGTCCATATTATTTCCCCTTTAATTTTCTTCTAAAAGACGCGCATATTTCCAACTAACTGCTAAACCGTAATTATATTTTACATTACCAATACATACATAAGGATAATTTGATTTTTCATTATAAAAAGCGAATACCCTTTTAATCCAAGAGGCATCTTCATAATCGCGTACTTCAATAATAGTATTCGCGGGAACTGATTTCCAATCAACTTTTGGTGGCTCATATTCTTCTTCAAGCCATTCATAAAATCTTATATCACATTCATCGCAATAGTCTATTTCTTTAGAACAGATTCCATCTTTACTTTTAAGCATTTTTTCAGCACGGAAAGTACATTCTTTACTACAATCTTTCATTACTTCGATAATATCATCAATATATTTTTCTTTATTTTTCATTATCTATTCCTTTTTTTTTAAGCGTTAATATAATTAAAAATAATTAATACTGGGTTATTCTGCTCGATCCAGGATACTGCATAGGACCCACCGCCAGCATCGCCAATTTGTTCTTCGGTATAATAAATATTAAGTTCTTCAAGATAGTCTCTTATTGCGGTGATAGCAGAAGAATAGTATTCAGAACTGGAAAAGATGTATTCATCCATGATTTCATAGAGTTTGTCTACTGTTTCAGACGGTACATATACATATGGCATATTATTTATCCTCCTTCGAACCGAACATATGTTCGAGCGTCATGTTATTCCAAATGTGCTCAAAGACTGTTTTTGCTTGAGATTCATTTTCACAATGATAGTGAATGCAACGACCGCATTTAAAATCAACTTCGATATATTCTTTTTTTCTTGTCAGGGCAATTACTTCTGCTAAATCGATAATTGCGTTGTTTTTATCTTTGATAGGAAATTTAATATAACGAGCCATGGAAATCAACCTCTCTTTTGTTTTTTTTATTTCTTATTACATATATATTATATAATATTTTTTATAATAAATCAATATGGAAACTTAAAGGTTGAAAAATGGATGCGTTTTAAGTAGATGTTAAAGGTTTAACATTTTTCGAAAAAGACGATTTTACGAGAATTTCGTGACGGTTTACTGTCGAGATTAGAATGATTGCACAAAATTTTTGCACAATTTTTACTAGTTACTTCGAGTAATTTTTAAGATTTTTACCTTTTTGCACAAAATTTCTGCACAATTTTTACTAGTTAGTGGTCAATTTTAATAATTTTTGTGCAAAAAGGTTTTAAATATAATAGGAGGTGAATTATAAAATGGAGAATAAGATTATTTATAAACATTTTCCAGCTGATACAACTTTATATGATGAAGATAAAACTTTTTTAACTGATAAAAAGGTTGATGAAATGCTTTATGCTTTTTTATTAGAAAATTCTTATGGAGTAGATTCTCAAACTGTTGTTTTTAAAAAAGATCTTCCAAATTAGACTCAAATTGCCGCTATTATTGGAGTAGGTAGTAGAAATACCGTTAGAACGCATTTAAATTATTTAATTAAAGAATAGTATATTTTTGAAGATAAAGATAGATATATTATAAATAAAAATAAAGAAAAAATGTATTTTAAAATGGAAGTAGATACTATCCGTTTTTTAAATAATACTGTAAAAGAACCTGTTTATAAAGCATATATTTATTTAGGACAAAGGTGGAATTATAAAGGTTCTTAGTATGAATTCACTTTAGAGGAATTGGGCGGGCACATTGGAAAGAAGCCTAATAATAATTCTGCTACTTATAAAGAATTGAATGATATTTTATTGTGTTTAAAAAATAATGGTTTAATAGATTATTGTAGTTATTATGATGGAAAAATGAAAAAAATGCGATTAACTAATTTTAATACTAAAGTAAGAAATATGGAGTAATTATTGCACAATTTTTACTAGTTGCTTTGAACAATTTTTACTAGTTGCTTTGCACAATTTTTACTAGTAAATCTAAATAATATTAATAATAACTAAATAATAAAGAGACAAGATGATATATCTTTCGCTTCGCTTAAGATATATCATCTTTATATTGCGCGGGCGGTGGTTAATATGTTTGATAAATAAGAAAAAATATGGTATAATATGTATATAAAGTTGAATTGAAAAAAGGAGTAGCGGCATGAAACAAATAGGTGGGAGTATATATAGAGGGATAGATGTTGAATTAAAAATTTCAAATGGAAAATTAGAAAAATCATTTGAAAATGTGGTTGCAGAACATGAATGGTTATTAATAGAGAATATTGATATGCAAGATAGAAACAGTATAGGCGAAAGTATATTAATGTTATTGGTTGATATTGATATTTTCTTATTAGATAGAAAAATAGATGATAGACTTGTATGGTGCTTAAATGATATTAATGGCGGATTAAGCTATTTTGGTGAAGCTTGGGTTGAAGGTAAAGAAGTTAAGATAACCGCAAGTGGCAAACGTTTTAATAGTAAATTACTTATTAGATGGTATGATGATGGTACTAATATAGAAGAAATAGAAGAATTTAAGAAAATTGCGCATTGGAAGAATATTGAGAAGATAAGACAAGAATATAGAAAGTTAGAATATGTAGATGGGTGCAGAAGGATTGTAATTAATAATGGGCCTAAGAAAAAGAGAGTGGAAGAAAAAGAAAAATTGGATTTGGAGTTGGATTTAGATAAGTATTATGATTGGAGTTTTCAGACAATGAAAATATAAGAAGCGGCAGGGTAAATAGTGGAAGGGTAAGTAAATATATGTCTACGTCTATATAGACGTAGACGTAGACGTAGACATATATGGATGTAAAGAGTGCATATGTATATAAATTATAGGTAATGGATATATAGATATTATATATATCATAGATAAATATAAAGATATAAAAAAAATAGTGGAGATAAAAAAAATGGTGGAGGTTTCCTGGCCTCCACTCACCTAGCAGCAAGCATACTTTTCACTCGTTGCCGCAATCGTTAAAAATTTTCACTTGTCAAAGAACTTAGAGGATAGCCTTTCAACTATCCTCTTTTGTTGTGTAGCTTAATGAAAATTAGAAACCTAACTTTCTCATCGCTTCAGTAATTTTCTCACTATCAGTCTTAATCTTTTTCTTTGCAGGCGAGAGCTTCATGTCCACCATTTCTGCGCCTAAAGTCATCAGTTTGTCAAGATCGCTCATTTCAGAGTTAGATAAAATTTTACTAATTCTTGAGATAGAGTGGACAGCCTCTGTTAATTCTTTTGCTAATGTGGTTCGAGCTGCATCTACTTCATTTGGAGTTAATGAAGAAAGAGAACCAGAGGCTTCTTTTTCAATCCAATAAAAGATGATGTCAGATAACTGCAGAGAGGTAACCTCATTGCGAGAAATCGCCATTAAGATTTCGTTGTCTAAGGCCAGAGGCTGGCAGTAGTTTTTCACTTTTACTCTTGATGCTTCATATTCTTTTTCTGCTGCATTGGCAGAGGCTGTGATGCTAGCCATAATGTCTTCCATAGACTGGCCTTTTTCTAATTCTGTTGCGATATAAGATTTGATATCCATTAATTAATCTTCCTTTCTTATTTTCTATATATATTATATAATATTTTTAAATAATTGTCAAGTTCCGGGAAAATGGGGCGCATATGGAGAGACCGCATGTTCCACGTAAAAATTGCCATATGCCTGGGTGAGGGGGATTTCGGGCCGTGGCGTCCCTTCCCGGCCCGGCGTTAAGCATGCTTAATTATTATTAGTCATTGCTAATAACTGTTTAGCTTTCTCAACTTCTTTTTGCACATCGTAATCTGGGCATTCAATACACAAAAATAGTTTACCGTCGCTAACATGTTTATAGAATTTGCAACTTGAGTTTACCTCAAGCCCCACTTCTTCGCGTAATCTAATAGGAATTAGAATGCGTCCCGCGGAGTCAATTCTGCGTTCGTATTTAGTTTCTTCCATTCTAGCAAAATTTTTCCATGAGTCGAGCGTGTTGAAATTTCGACCCTAACTCGGGCCGGTCGAACTTACCATTCACATGGCATTTTCTGACACAATTCCTTTAATTGGCAATTAGAACAATTATTCTGAGATAAGCAAAAATCTCGAATGGTAAAAATTGCCTGAAATAGCTCTAAATTCATGGTTTACTCCTTTCTTCAATTTCTATAATTATTATATCATTTTTTACAAAAAAAGTCAAATTTTTGGCAAAAAATAAAAAAAAGACTGGGATTTTCTCCCAATCTTTCTTGTTTTACTCTGCTTTAGAGAAGAAAAGCGATCTGCAACCGCAGATTTTAATTTTTAATATTCCGGCATACTAATCAAATCACAGATTTTGTCATAAATATTATCTTTTCCGTAAAAGTATTCTTCTTCATCAGGTACCGCAAGGATTAATGCTACATCATTTTTTGTATAACTGCGTTTAATAGACTCATTGAATTCTTTTACAAAATTTTCTGTTAAATCAGCGAAGAAGCTATTAAAAATATTTGAATCAATTTCATCATAATAATTTAATTCAAATACCTCTTTAGGATTTAAAATTACTTCACTTGTTAAATTAAGTTTACTGTTATACGGAACCACACCAACAATTTTTACTTCCATTTTAATCATTCCCTTTCTTTTGTTTCTATAATTATTATAACATGGGGCTGGCTATTTGTCAATCCCGTTTTTATAATAATTTTTCAAATTCTTCTTTGGTAATAAATTCCCAACTACTATAACTAAAACAATCGTCATAATATTCTTCTAGTGCTTCATCACTTACAGGGACATCATCCCATCCATACACATTACGTTCATACTGCTCCGCATGTTGTCTTACAGCAGTTTCATAATCTATTTCAATTATTTTTTTCAATTCTTCCGGACTATCTGCTTCATACTTATAAACTTCTTCTCCCTTCGTACCAAAATAAGGAGTATCTAAAAAAATTTTTACATAAAATACCATTTTCATCAATCCCTTTCGTTTGTTTCTATAATTATTATAGCAGAGGGAAGGGGTTTTGTCAACCCCTCTTTTTATAAAATTTTACTTTCTGCTACAAAATATTTTGCGTTATAATGATTTACAATCTCTTTTACTTCCGCGCTTTCTTTCTGTGTCGCACAGTAGAAATTAAATACTGTGTGTTTGTCGCTCAGGCGGATGTAAGAATGTGGAATATGTTCCAGTTTTTTATCAACTTCTTCTAGCATTTCTGTTGGTAAAGTTAATTCAATTTTCCATAATTTGTCTTTACTAAATTTTTCTAAAATCCATAAGGAAGCGTAAACCCCAATGATGTTGGTAATAATTGTAATAGATACTGTGTAGATTAAATCAAAACTTGCTAACTGTTTTACTACGATTGCGTAAAAGCCATAAGTGCAGGCGTTAATTAAAGTTGCTACGCCTTTGCTTGCCTTTACTGTTAATACTGTTTTACAGGTGCTCAACATTACATTAACTAAACTACAGATGAAGAACACCCCTACTGCCATTGTGAATGTCATTTTTATCAAATCCTTTCTTTAATTTCTATAATTATTATAGCATTTTAATTTTTATTTGTCAATAGGTATTTATTTATAGATTACATTAGATTTATTTATGCGTGCGGTTTTGGGAGAATTGGGTTAGATTGGAAGATGCTGGAAACGCTGGAAAAAATTGCCATCGTAGGAAATTACTGGAAATTCGGGCCGCGCCAGCGTGTGCGGCCCGGCGGCTAACAACTGTTAGCATAGGCTAACTCTCATTACAAAAGAAAACCTGCGTTTCCGCAGGCTTCCTTTTTTATTTTCTTGGAACACTCATTACAATTTTATATTTTGTGTTCCCTTTGGTGAACTCAAATTCTCTTTCTGGATTAGTTGTTAGCGTAACCTGACAACCGTTTTCCGCAAGTGCTTTTTGTAAGATTTCGATTAACTCTAATTTCTCATTGTTTACTTTTTTCTCTCTTGCTGACTTCTTACCGTAAGCATCAACTTTTGATTTTGTGCTTGTGGTAGTTCGCGCTTGCTTTTCTGCTTTTTTCTGCTCGGCTGTCAATTCAAATAATTTTTCGCCTTTTTCGATTGCTTTATCACTTGCGATAACCTCTAATGCTTCCTCTCTTGTCAAATCAAGATTTTTCATTAGTTTTGCAATCTGCTCTTCCAATCTATCACCGCCTTTTTATATTCCGCCCTGCCATTTCTAGCAGGGCGGTTTTTGTCTTACATCATTTTGCGGAAATAGGATTTTCCTTTAACTACAGTTTTTTCTACTTTATCTTCTTTTACCAGCTGAGTAATCAGTGCAGACCATTTCTGGTTCTGGTATCCTAATTCCTGCAGGGCAGGCAGTTTTTTCATAATGTCTGTAACTGTTTCCCCTTCTTCGGTACTCATAACCTCTAAAATCTGCTGTTTATATACGATATTGTTTTCCTGCTCTTTAGTCAGTTTTTTCGGAGTACTTGCTTTTTTATCTAACTGCTCAATCATTTTTTCCAGTTTTTCTTTTACTTCCTGCGGAATTTCGCATTTCTCGATAACATACTGTAAAGCAGATTTGTTTGTGATTTTCTTTTCGTTTGTCATAAATAACAACCTCTTTCTTTTTTTATTTATAGATTTCAAAATGGTCTAACTGTTCCTGTAAATCTGCAATTTCTGCGGCGATTCTATACCAACTTTCACCACCTTGTACCAGATTTTCCGCATATTTGCGCTTACGGGCGATTTGCTGTTCTAACATAGTACAATATGTTTTCGCAAATCTATTTTTATTTATCTGTTTGAAATGCTGTTGTTTGAACGCTTCCAACTGATAAATATAACTACCTAACTGATTAGAAAAGCCTGTTGTCTGCTCGTATTCTTCCCACCGTGCATACATAATTTCAATGATATTATCTATTTCTTCTGCGGAGTGATACGGCTTGCCGTTTTTCCGCTTGCGGTCAAAGATATAATCAAAAGTTGTACCTAGTTCACGAAATGGGAAATATTGAATACCTTCTGCAAGTTTTCCTTTTTTGACGGCTTTGATTAAAATTTCACATTCAATTTCTACATCTTCAAAAGCCGTGTGACTTTCTACAAAATCGTTATCATGCAATAGAAATCTGAAAGTGCTTTCTGCGGATGTTTTGAAATATAAACCACTGCGGGACACTTGCCCGGTTTTTACGCAGTTTGCTTTATACTTATCTTCATTGATAAGTTTATTACAAGCTAATCCCCATATGTCCAACATTGGGTAATCAGTACCACGCAAACGGAAATTCATATTGTCAAAATCAGCAGGGTTTTCTACTTTACCGCCTTGTGCTATATAGTTGCAAATTTTCCGTTGGTTATCTTCCCATGCTTGATAGTTTGCACTATACAAATGTGAAATATAACTTTCTGTAAATGGAATTGCTTTCTTAAAGTCAAACATTGCATTATAGGCAGTACAATATTTTGCATATTGCAATTCTTCTTGCAGCAGCTTGATAGCTTCATTCCATGTCATAGCAACTATTTCTTCCGCTTCATACTTCTCCATATACTGAGGGCGTTTTTCTCTGTAATATGCGGTATTGAACACCGCAGGCACAAAGAATGTTTCCTGAATTAAAATGCTATGCTGTGCATATACATTCAATTTGCGGTCAACAATTTTCCACCCCAAGTCATAGATAAGCGGTTTGGCAATAGACACTTTTTGCTTTTGTTCAGTTGTCAGCTCCATATTGCCAACAAAAGGCAAGGTAGCTGTTTCGCAGTCTAATACAAGGAATAATTCCGGCTTCTTGCCTTTCTTATATCCGCCATTTGACCACGCAAAGTCAAGCTGTTTCACTTGAAACATCACTCCTTTTTTTATAGCGACTTCCGCTGTTTAGTTGTTCGGGCTAGGTTTTGTATTCCTTACCCTTGACTATATTATACTATATAGTCATTTGCTTGTCAAGAGTTTTTTTCAACTTTCGCAAACTTTTTTCATCTGCTCCCGCAGGTCGTTGCTTCGTCTTTTGTTCTCTCTCAACCTTACAAGCTAATTATATAGCAAAGTTGCCAATCTGTCAATACTTATTTTGAAATTTCTTTAAAAAATTTTTTGTCAGCCTCTGCTAACTCTTTTTCCAGTTTTTTCCAGTCGGATCCGCTACTATTTGTTAGATTATGGGAAAAAGAGTTAGCAGAGGCTAACCTGTATTTTGCTTTCAAAATTTACCAGTACTGGAAAAAACTGGAAATTCGGGTCGCCTGGACCGCGGGCGACCCGCTCAAACAAACAAAAAAGGGGAAAGGCTCCGTAGAGCCTTATCCCATAGATTTCTTTTTACCAATTTTCACGAATCCAATTTTCTAAGCGGTCATGCAATTCATATAACTCTGGCTGAGTATTGCGGTTTGGGTGCTGATTGTAAGCTAATAAGAATTGTCTAATTCTTGGCTGTCTATTATAGCTGTCAATTTCTACAGTCAATACTGGAATTTCAGGATTCTCTTTCTTTCTTAAAAAGATTACATGGCAACCTCTAGCTTCATTTAATACTGCTTCAACATATCCGCCCACACAATTATGCTGTAATCTGCCCTCTGTAATGAAATCTTCTGCACAAGTTGGAACAACTACCATATATTCTTCATCTTCAAATTCCCATGCTTTTGCGTGTGGTGCATATCTAGCCTGCATTTTTGCTTTATCAATCTCAGCTCTTCGCAAATCATATTCACGCTTAACTGCATTGTACAACATCATGAAATTTCCTTTTTCCATTTTAATTTCTAAATCATTGCACATTTGTTTATATCCTATAATCCATTCAGATACTTTATAAGCGTTGTTCGCAAAAAATGTACTTAATTGATGTTCGCTAAACCAAATACCTAATCCTATTTCTTCGTCAGAGAATGTGGCAACTCTAGAATTCAATAAATAATTCACCGTTTCTCTAGTGCAGTCGTTACATTCATTTAATCTAAATTTTTCTGCAATAAGAAATTCTTTGTGCCACCGTTCAAAACGGAGAGTTTTATAAGGAGCAGCATTTTCCGGTAAAATGGTATCGTCTTTCATATATTTTACATAAGCTGTAAAATGTTTATTAATATACTCTAATTGCATAATTGAAATATGGTCTAAATGAAAGATACCTACTGCATTAATAATTTTATCTAATGTAAGCCAAACGCCTGCTTGGTTCAAATCATTAAAACTTAAATTAGAATGTGTTAAAATATCATAGAAATTGCTTAATAACATTCCAACTTTATCCTGCATACTATATCTATTACTATATGCTAATTTCATAGCGTCATTTAGCATTGGCGGCATGGTTACAATAGCAGAGCCACGCAAGCCATATAATACACCAGTATTCACATCTAAACGATATGATTTTTCTTTACCTGTTGGTGTCATAATAATTACATTTTTTTCCTTTTCGATTTTACCTTTACTGAATTCTAACATAAGCCTTTTCCCCTTTAGCTCGTTTTTTTATTGGGTTTTCCCTCAACCCTTAATTACATTATACAGTAAGGCATAGCTAAAGTCAACACTTTCATTTTTATACATTGTATTAGTATAACTAATAAGTAATGGGATACAGGTATTAGCATAGGCTAACAGCCGTTTCGCCGAAAAAATCTCCAGTACAGGAAATAAATGGAAACTCGGCTCGCTTGCAGATAAAGCGTCCGCAAGCGAGCCGCCCAAACAAAAGAAAGAGCCTGCGTTTCCGCAAGCTCTTATTTTTTTTACCAAGTAAGCATATCTACCATTTGATTTTTATGGTCGATTTCAAAACCGTCATAGTTTGCATGGGATTCCCCATTAACAGTAATCTGATAACCAAGTACGGCTAATTTTTCAATTAAATCATCAATCATATCTACATATACTTGAACGATAACTTCTGTTTCTTTCTCTTTTGCTACTTTTTTATTGCCTGCATTTGTGAGGATTTCTAATTCCTCTCTTGATAACATAGCAATGCAACCTTCTGCACCCATGTTCAGACCTAACTGAATTGCGTTTAACATCATTTCTTTTTTCATTTCCATAAAAACATCTCCCTTAGATTTTTTTTAATATATATAATTTGCATTATATTTGAGAGGGGTGAGGGTGAGTACTCGCAGTGCTTTCCTCAACCTCTAATGATATTATAACAGATAATCTGTTATTTGTCAATAGTTTTTTAATTTAATCTAAAAAAATATCTAAATTTCCTTTATAATAATTCCATTCTATTGCTTCTTCTTCTGCTACATCTTCCCACCATAAATCATCATCTTGGCAATAGGTCATTACACAAATATGTTCTGGAAAACCATAGTGCGCTACCACTTCTCTAACTTTCATATTAAACACTCCTTAATAATTAATATAAATGAAATATAGAGTGTAAATTTCTAAAATAGCAAATCCTAATTGCATTAAAGCAAAGGAAACTATTTCAATTTTCCATTCTAAACTGCAATGCGTAAAACACCAAATAAAATCTTTCATTCTAATTTCCCCTTTGTTTTATTTGTTAATTATATTATAATGGATAATTAATCAAAAGTCAACATAATAAATCTTATAATGTGAATAAAAATAATTGATTAGTTGCGGGGAAACTGTTGTTAGGCACTGCTAACTCAGATTCGTTGGAAAAAATTGCCAGTATAAAAAATAACAGAAACTCGGCTCATCCGCAGCAAAAGCGACCGCGGATGAGCCGCTGAAAAAATAAAGCCATTCCGCAGTTTTGGGAATGGCTTTGATTATTAAATTTCAATTTCAATTTCTTTGTATCTTTCATGAATATACTTTTCTGCAATTTTATAAGCATACTGGTCAAATTCTCGGTACAGGTCATCGATAGTTGTATCATTTTTTAACATATCATTAAACATAGTGACCGTAGAACCATATTTTTTATGTTTTTTTAGGAAATCCCCTAATACAAAATTACTTTTAACAGTAAGTTCGTGTTCTTTGGCAATAGCCTCAATGAGTTGATCTTGAGAAGAAATGATTAATTCATTTTCAAAATCTACCCATATTCTTTTTTTTGTCATTTTCATTTATTTCCACTCCTTTTGGCAATATGCGTGCATTTCAACAGAATATTTAGTTTCTGCTTTGTGAAAGTGAGCGAATACTTCGCCTGTTTCGCCACTCACCACATATCCTGATACGTATTCATCACTATCATACATCATACTATATAAATCGCTTGCCCGTTTATAGTTATCTGTATTAACTGTGAAATTGTCACCTGCACAAGTTTTACCACTTACATTATACATCTTTCTTTCTTCCATATTATCGCCTCTTTCTTTTGATTATGTGAGGCAGGGATTTTCCTGCCCCACTATTATATTACCATACCGCACAATGAATGTCAAGCGTTAATTTTAGAAAAACCCAATGGTTTAATTAAAATTTGACCATGTTTAGACATTTCATCAATAATCCATACAAATTCTTTATTATTGAGATTTGCGAGCATCATGCCATCATATTCCCATGCTTGGCGGTAATCCGGCTCACTATAGCGGTAATCCCAATATAAGTCTAAAGTTTCCAATAACTGGGAAAGAAAATCTCTTGACTGGGAAAAACTGGTGTCAAGAATCTCGCCGGTAACAAAATTGCGGATTCGCACATCTTGGCGAGCAACTGGAACCGAAGTCCCAGCCGCTACCATAAAAACCCAATCCTTAATAGCTTCACGCAGTGAGTTATAACTATAGCACACATGATAGTCAAACCCATTAGCATCATCAATACCAATGATATAATGCACTTGCACCAGATGGTGCTTATCATCAAAATTCTCACATTTTTCCAGTGTAACTACCCCACTACCTTCAATATGATAGGTGCGCATAATAGAATGGCGCCATGCCACCCATTCACCCACATAGCTCTGCAGCTGTAAATTGTTGGAAGAAATTTCATGCTTGAAAAATCTGGTAAATCTCATACTTGTCATAATCGACAACCCCTCTCTTTAGTATAGTCTAATTATAGCACGGCAGTGCTAGAATGTCAACATAATAAATTTTATAGCTAGTATAAGTGAAACTTATAAGCAGATGCAAACTATAGTTAGCCTATCGTATAAGTGTTAGCGCATGCAGCTTGCGTTAGTATCGGGACACATGAGTTAGCATAGGCTAACTATAGTTTGCTTCCAAAAATTGCCAGTATTGTAAAAAATTGGAAACTCGGCTTGCCCGCGGACCTAAGGACCGTGGGCGCGCCGCCGAAGCTAATTATAGTTTCAGGATGCAATTTTAGTTAGCATATGCTAACAGGTGTTGCCGCACGTTCATATGAGTTAGCCTCTGCTAACTTTCTTCTGTTTCGGGTAACAAAAGTTAGGGTGAGCTAACTACTCTCACCCTATGCTAATTATCTATAAAAGTTTTTTTAGTTCTTCAATTAGATTTTCTGATGGATTGAGGGTGTTGCCCAATTTCCAACCTTTTCTAATTTTTTCATTATCATCAATCAGAATTCCTGTTTCATATTTTACTACTGTTTTGGCTTTTGTTGTGCCATATTTCACACAATGGAATCCATCAAATGGAAATTCATATGCCTGCAGCCATTCTAACTTAGCTTGCCTAATTTCTTCTAATTGGCATTTATTGGCAGTCCTACTTCCCCAAGTAATAACCTCTATATACCAACCTGCAGCTTGTAAATCTTTTATAGCATTGACCAATTCCACCATATCATATAATGGGTCAGCCATTAAGTATGGTAAACTACTTCCATTATCTAACATTTCCTGCCAATCCTCTACCTCATACAGATTGGCGATAGTTCCATCCATATCAAAGCATATTGCTTTTGCCATATTTTTACTCCTCCTTCTTTTGTTGGGAAGTAGTGGGTTATGCACCCACTACTTCCATTTCTTCCCATTTGGCGTACATTTCATCTTCTGCCTTTTCTTGGCAGTAGCTATGAAATAGCTCAATTACTTTTTCTGGATTCTCAAATTCCTTTTGATTGATTCTCATATCCAGAAATGCTTGGAATACTTCTAGACTTGTATAATAAGCCTTATAGGTATCATCCCATCGCTTATTATATTCTTTTTCGGAAATGATTTCCATATTTACAACAGTGTCACCTTTTGCTTTTGCGTTTACATATACTTTCATAGTTCATTCCTCCTGTTATTTTATGGTACTGCTGACTTATTTAGTCAGCAGTACGAATAAGTTGTAATTCCAGTGATTGGCAGTTGTGGTATTATCTACCACAATGCCTAACCAACTTTGTGTCACCCACAGCAGGAAAATAATTCCTGCTGTGGCAACCAATGTTTCTGCCAGTTTAACCCAGTTAATTCTATACTTTGCTTTGTGCATAATTAATACCTCCAACCTAAGATTTTATATCTTTCTAATGGTGTCATTTTATCCCAGTTAATGCTTTCCATATATTGGAAGCTGTTTTCATATCTTCCTTCACCCAGATAAACCTTTTGCCATGCTTCTACATGATGTTTATCTATTGGGATAAATAACCATAAGTCACCAGTTTTTGTGTTAATTCCTTCCAGTTCAGCTTCATTACCGAAAGCTCCTCTTACCAATTCTTGGAAAAGCTCTAAGCTTTCCAGATACTGGAAGTCACTGTAAGTGACTTCCAGTTCCAATCCTGCTACATACTGCCATAATTCTGTGATTGTGAAAATTACATCTAAACAGTATGTTTCCTCCGCCCATCCATATTTATCATTATAGCGAACCAGATGAATACTCCAATATTTAGAAGTGGCTCCATTATCATGGAAATCACGAATAAGGGAAACTTCTACCATATAATTGTTATATGGTTTAGTAAATACTACCTGTCTATCGTGCCAAAAACCTTTACCGCCATATCTTTCTTCCAATTCCACATCATTCCAGTTACATCTTAACATATCAATATACCCCTCTTTTATAATATATTCCAATTTACTAGTAATTGGTAAAAGCTCCAACTCTTTAGAATGAATTGGTATCTGCTGGAAGAACTTTCCAACGGCTTCCTGCTCCGTTGCGTGTTGTTTAGCTGTTAATTATATTATACTGATTCTGCGACAGAATACAATACCCAAAATGCTGATTTTTCATTAGTCGTATTAATACATTGTATTAGCTACATTTATAGATTTTTTAGGGGCAGTAAAAAAGAGTTAGCACATGCTAACTCTTGAAGGGGCGGGTACCTTTTGGGATTTTTTGGAAATTAAATTGACCTAGCGGGGCTGCCAGGTAATAAAAATTTCTAAAACGATTTTTAGTTTCAAATTACGAATTTTACAAAAATTTCTAAAATGATTTTTTAATTTCAAATAACGAGTCTTTAAAATTTATTTTATTAAAATAAGTAATAACCAAATAGTTAAAACGCCTAACCATGAAAACTTAATCTCAAATACAAAGCATACTAGCCACACGACTCCGCCAGTAATAATAAAACTAGTCATCACCGCGCATATAAATAAAAACAATAATAATAAATCCATTGCTATTATCACCTCTATTATTATAATATCATAAAAAAAATTTTTTGTCAATTTACTTAAAATTTTTCTTGACAAAAAAGAAAATTTTTGGTACAATAATAATAGTGAAAAGGAGATGAGTCTTATAATTAAATTAGATTATACTCTTGAATCTCCCGAAGAAAGATAGCAATTAGTAGAAAAAATTCTGGTGGAAACAAACCCAGACGCAATTACTCCATCATATTTAGAAATTCTTGCGAATTACTTAATTTTATGTATGGAAAAACAAGAGAAAAAAGAACGTAAAATATTAACTGATAATAGAATGATGACCGTTAATAAGCGCGAAACTAGCTTTGAAGGGTTGAGCGACCAGCTTGAAAATGGCGAAGATGGCATCTATAATTTAATTGCAAATGATAAAAATATAATTTTTCAACCAAAGATATCAATTACTAAAAAAGACATAGAAACAATTCCATTTTTAAGACAATTGCGCGAGGAAATTTCCATTTGGGACACAATGCTAAAAACCTCTTCGGGTAAAGAGGCATATACAATTAAAAAAGCATTAATTGAAATGCGCAAAGATCAATATGTTATCAAACAAGCTTATCAACGGCTTGTCATTCCAACTAAAATTACTCACTCTGGGCCAGTTCCTTTAGTATTAGAGGACACGAGTTATATTGACGAAAATTTTCAGTTATGCGTTTCTGGTGTATCATTAATGGACCCGAACATATGTTCTGGCATCCTCTGCAATTATTCAAAATTAAAAGAAGATAATTATGATAGATTTAATAGTGATGCGTATTATTTAATAAAAGATTTTGAAGAAGTGTGCGATAAAGCTTTAGAAAATTTTCCTTTATATAAAAAAATGGTAATTTATAAAATAGATGGAAAATAGAATGCTGAAATTCAAACTTTAATTGAAGAAGAATTCGGCGTTAAACATAGTTTGGAATATATTTCAAGCTTATGGCGTAATAAAATTCCTAAATTAATTGCGCAAACCGCGCAAGATGAATATATTATTTGGTATTATAAACAAAATAATATTTCATTAAAAAAATGTTCTCGTTGTGGTCAAATGAAACCTGCTCATAACAACTTTTTTTCAAAAAATAAAACAAGTAAAGATGGCTATTATAGTATATGCAAAATATGCCGGAATAAAAAGAAAGAGAGTTGATTATAAATGCCGCAATATTTTTGTGAAAAATGTGGGCGCACAATGGATGAAGCATAGTTTTATACTTCTCTTAATTTAGAAAAATATCCAAACGATGGCAAATTAAGACAATGTAAAAAATGTGTAACAATGCATGTAGACAATTGGGATCCATCTACGTTTATTCCAATTCTTCAAGAAATTGACGTTCCTTACATTAAAGAGCAATGGGACCAGTTACTTGAAAAATTTGGGCAAGATCCATCTAAAATTACTGGTACAACTATTTTAGGTAGATATTTATCTAAAATGAAATTAACCCAGTGGAATAAGTATCGTTTTGCGGATACTGAGCGATTAGAAGCTGAAGCAAAAGAGAAAAAAGCCATGACAATGCGGGCGGCGGGCTATTCAGGAGAGGAAATCGAACAACAATTAGCTGTTGATAGAACCCCACCTAGACCTAAGCTTATAGAAGATGGATAGGTAGCGAACCTTATTTATGAAGACGCAAAAGATGACATGGAAGATACTTTAACAGAAGAAGATAAAACTTATTTGCGTATCAAATGGGGTAAAGGGTATCGCCCTTCCGAATGGATTCAATTGGAGCAATTATATGAAGATATGATGGCCTCCTATGATATTCAAGGGGCCGGTCATATTGATACTTTAAAACTAGTATGTAAAACTTCTCTTAAAGCAAATCAATTAATTGATATGGGCGATGTGGAAGGTTTTCAGAAAATGTCTAAAGTATATGACCAGCTAATGAAATCTGGTAAATTTACTGCTGCGCAAAACAAAGGTGAATCTGGTGAATTTATTGATTCATTAGGTGAATTAGTTGCGCTTTGTGAAAAACAAGAGTTTATTCCACGTTATTATACCGATGGGCCGCAAGACAAAGTGGATCGAGTGTTAGAAGATTTACAGCATTATACAAAAACATTAGTAACAGAAGAAATGAATTTAGGTAATTTAATTGAGCAAAGTATTAAGCAAATTGCTGAACAAATGGCAAAAGAGGATATCGTTTCAGAAGATGATATTGATGATGAAAATGATGATGATGCATTTGAACGTTCTTTATTTGACTTTGATGAACCAATAATTCAAACTGAAGACTATGAAGAATTATTCGACCAAGAAGAAGAGCTTGCGCTTGATGATGTCGAATATATCGAGTCTTTATTAAACGAGGATTAATCAATGGCACTTCAAGATTTATTAAATTTAAGTCAAAGTCGAAAAAAAATTGGGCTTTCTGAAGAACGTGTTAATGCTATTTTACCTATTGCTCGTTAGTATGTTGCATTTTGGCGCGAATATCCTGATATGATGATTGATTTTATGCAGGACGGTGGAGATGAAACCCGCAAGCGTCAATTAGTATTTTATTTTTATCAAAGAGTATTTTTGCGCGCGGCAATTCGATACAAATATGTATATATGGTCTTCCCGCGTGCTTACTCTAAATCTTTTCTATCTGTTATGATTCTTATGTGTCGCTGTGTCTTATATCCTGGATGCAAACTTTTTGTAACGTCTGGTGGTAAAGAGCAGGCAGCGGGGATTATTAAAGAAAAAGTTACTGAAATATGTACATTAGTTCCTGCGTTTGAGAGAGAGCTTGATCGCAGACCTGGGAAAACAAGAGAAGGTAAAGACTATTGTATTTATTGTTTTAAAAATTTATCTTACTTTGATAATATTGCAGCAAGAGAATCTTCTCGTGGTAAACGTCGACATGGCGGACTCGTAGAAGAATGCGTTGGGGTAGATGGAGAAATTCTGCAGACAGTTATTATTCCAACTATGAACGTATCGCGAAGGTGCCTTGATGGTTCAGTCCATCCGGAGGAAACGTTAAATAAATCATAGATTTATGTAACTACTGCTGGATGGAAAAATACTTTTGCCTATGATAAATTAATTCAAGTATTAGTATGGATGATTACGCAGCCAGAGAAAGCGATTATCATGGGCGGAACATGGCGCATCCCGGTTTTAGTAAAATTATTAGATAAAAACTTCTTACAAGACTTAAAAAATGATGGAACTTTTAATGAAGCTTCTTTTGATAGAGAGTATGAAAGTAAATGGTCTGGAACTGTAGAGGATGCTTTTTTCCGTGGAGAAGTATTTGACCGTAATAGAAAATTACAAAAACCAGAATATGAAAATTCTGGGCGCAGTAGTAGACAGGCTTACTATATTCTTTCTGTAGACGTTGGCCGAAAAGGTTGCGATACTGTTGTTTGTGTATTTAAAGTAACACCTCAGTCACAAGGAACTTCTATTAAATCATTAGTTAATATTTATACTATGCAAGATGAGCATTTTGAAGATTAGGCTATTAAATTAAAACGCTTATTCTACAAATATAAAGCACAGCGCATTGTTATTGACGCAAATGGTTTAGGTATTGGTTTAGTTGACTATATGGTAAAATCGCAAACAGACCCTGAAACAAATGATGATTTTCCTGATTTTGGTGTAGTTAATGATGAAGAAAATTTTTATAAAAAATTCCGAACAAATGATACTGAATATGACGCATTATATTTATTAAAAGCAAATGCTCCTATTAATACTGAAGCTCATGCAAATGCGCAATCACAAATGAGTTCTGGTAAAGTAAAATTCTTAATTGATGAAAGAATGGCAAAAAACAAGTTAATGGGAACTAAAATTGGTAATGCAATGAAACCAGAAGAAAGGGCAGAATACTTAAAACCTTTTACTTTAACTTCTATATTAAGAGAAGAAATGTTGAATTTGCGCGAAGAAAATGAAGGCGTAAATATCATTTTAAAGAAAGCTAATAAGTCTATTCCAAAAGATAAATTTTCTGCTTTTGAATATGGTTTATATTATATTAAACAAGAAGAAGATAGTAAAAAGAAAAAAAGACGTGGAAAAATTTCAGATTTTATGTTTTTAAATTAAGGAGAATGCTATGAGAGCAAGTAGAGGAGAAATTAAAATTGCGGAAATTTTACAAATGAATAATATTGTATTTAAAGAAGAATATGAATTTCCTGGTTTAAAAAGTCCTAATGGCAGACCCCTTAGATTTGATTTTGCTATCTTTGACGATGATGGAAATCTTGATTTTTTAATTGAATATCAAGGAAAATAGCATTATCAAGCAGTAAGTAAATTTGGTGGTTCTAGAGGGCTTTATCAGCAACAATATAATGACAATCAAAAACGTCAATTTTGCGCAATGAATGATATTACTTTAATAGAAATTCCTTATACAGAGGAAAATCTTATTAATTATGATTATATAATGTATAAAGCTGGTTATTAAGAGGAGGTGGAACTTTGGAAAATATACAAGAGCAAATGAATAGATAGTCTGAAATTCATTCTAAAGGTTTTAATATGTTAAATCCAGGTATAGATGAATATGCTAAAATTAAGGTTGGTTTAAAATCTCTTGATGATGCGGTGCTAAGTTTAGGTTCTTTTAGAAAAATAAATCATAATTATGGAGATAAAAATTTTATTTTAAATGCTATTAATAGACATGATTATTCTACTTTAAGAGAAGTATCTAAATATTTCTATGAAGCAAGTGGGATTTATTAGCGTTTATGTAAATATATGGCATTTTTATATCGCTATGATTGGTTTGTAACTCCTTTTTCAGAAAAAGATATTACTACTTCTACAGAGAGCAAAATTTTAAAAGATTTTTCAAAAGTGCTGAATTATTTAGATGCTTCTGATATAAAAAGATTATTAGGAAATGTCGCTTTAGAAGTAATGAAAACTGGCTCTTATTATGGGATTATTTTAGATTTTAATGACAGATTTACTATTCAATAGCTTCCATCTGAATATTGTAGATGCAGATTTTTCAGAGGGCCAGACCCAGTAGTAGAATTAAATATGAGATTTTTTGATGCTTATTTTAATAATTTTCAACATAGATTAAAAGTCTTACAAATGTTTCCGAAAGAAGTTCAAAAAGCTTATATTTTGTATAAAGAAGGAAAGTTAATTGGCGATTATCCAGGTGATGGAAATGGTTGGTTTATGTTAGACCCAGATACAACTGTAAAATTTAGTTTAAATAATAGTGATTTCCCGCCTTTAGCCGGAGCAATTCCTTCTATTATAGATTTAGATCAAGCTCAAGAATTAGATAGAAAGAAAACAATGCAGCAATTATTAAAAATTGTTATTTAGAAACTTCCTATTGATAAAAATGGTGATTTAATTTTTGATGTTGATGAAGCGCATGATATTCATAATAATGCAGTTGCTATGCTTAAGAGAGCTATCGGAGTAGATGTTTTAACTACTTTTGCGGACATTGATGTTGCGGATATGCAAGATAAAAATTCGACAACAACATCAGATGATTTATAGAAAGTAGAAAGAACGGTTTATAATAATTTAGGTGTTTCTCAAAATTTATTTAATACTGAAGGAAATATGGCATTAGAAAAATCTATTTTAAATGACGAAGCTACAATGCGTGATTTAGTATTACAATTTCAAAATTTATTAAATCGAGTAGTTCGTAAATTTAATAGAGCTAATCATTATAGTTTCCAAGTAAGTGTTTTAGAAACAACTATTTATAATTATAAAGAGTTATCTAAAATGTATAAAGAGCATACTCAAATTGGTTATTCTAAAATGCTGCCGCAAGTAGCATTAGGACATTCTCAATCTAGTATTATTGCTACTGCGCATTTTGAAAATAATGTGTTAAAATTATCAGAAATTATGATTCCGCCGATGATGTCTTCCACTATGAGTGGAAAAGATTTAAGTGCGAATAAAAATAAAACCGATGTAAATTCTTAGCAAAATGATCAAAAGAAAACAGTCGCGCAAACATCTGATAAAAAAGGCGGAAGACCGGAAAAAGCAGATGATTAGAAAAGCGACAAAACAATTCAGAATAAAGAATCTATGGGTTAAGGAGGCTTAACTGAATGCATATTAGTGTTCCTGTTGATTCAACAATGGAATTAATTAATTTTACTGAGGTAAGTCCTCTGGTGTCTAAATGTTAGATTAAAGTATGCTACGTAGGTGAAAACCGCAATAAAACTTTTATTTCAAAAGAAGTAGCGACTGAAATGGGTAGATACTTACCAGGTTCTCCTATTGTTGGATTTTATAATACAGAAGCAAAAGATTTTGAAGAACATAATAGAGAAATTAGTCTTAAAGATGGAAAATTTTCTATTATTGATACTACTAGACCTTATGGATTCGTAAGTGCGGACGCTAAGGTTTGGTTTTAGAAATTTATTGATGATGGAGAAGTTGAAAGAGAATATCTTGTAACTGAAGGTTATATTTGGACTGGCGCTTATCCTGAATCTAAACGTATTATAGAACAAGGTAATAATCAATCAATGGAAATAACCAATCAAGAAGGTTATTGGTCAGGAGCTGTAAATGGTAAAGACCGCATTTTCATTATCAATGAGGCACTTATCGAAAGATTATGTATCCTTGGAGAAAATTTCGAGCCTTGCTTTGAAGGCTCACAAATAAAGACTCAATTTTCATTACAGCAAGAATTTGAAGAATTAAAAAATACTATGTTTAAAATGATTAATGAGTTTAAAGAAGCTTTAAATGAAGGAGGCTCGGTGACTAACATGGAAAATGAAGTAATTGAATCAGTAGTTGAAGAAACTCCTGCTGTTGAAGAAACTCCTGTTGTTGAAGAACCAGTAGTTGAAGAACCAGTAGTTGAAGAAACTCCTGCTGAAGAATTCGCGGCTCAAAAAGAAGAAGAGAAGTCCGAAGAAAAAAATGAGGACAAAACTGATGAAGAAAAATCAGAGAAAACTGAAGATACATCAGAAGGCAAAGAAGAAAAAGAAGAGCCTGAAAAGAAAAAATATAATTTAGAAGAAGTTTCTGAATATATTGAATTAAAAGCACAGTATGAAGAATTACAATCTAAATATAGTGCATTAGAATTAGAAAAAAACAATCTTGCTCAAGAAATTGCGCCATTACAATCTTATAAATTAGAACAAGAGCGCAAAGAAAAACAAGCTATGATTGATACTTTTTATATGTTATCAGACGAGGATAAGGCAGATGTTGTTGCTAATATCGATACTTATTCTTTAGATGATATCGAAGCAAAATTAGCTGTTGTCTGCGTACGCAATAAAGTAAATTTTGGCTTAGAAGAAGATAAAGTACAAGAAAGTGCTACTACTTTTAGCTTAGACGTACAGGAAGATGCTGGAGTACCAGCTTGGATTAAAGCAGTTAAAGAAACCGCTTCTAGAATGTAATTTAAGGAGGAAATATAAAGATGGCAACACAACGCCTTGGGAACGCAAAGTTCGTTAAACGTGGCTATGGTCAGGTTGAAGTAAATCATGTTGCATTCCAGAGAACAGGACAGATTTACGCTCAGTTACCTGCTGCAGCAGATATCGCATTATTAGAAAATGGTCAGTTCGCTAAATACGATTATGAAGCAAAAGAAGTTAACTTCACTGGTAAAGGTGATTGGTTAATGGTATTTAACGAAGTAAAATTATACAAAGATAGAGAACAGTATGAAGATTTCGCTATGATTAAACGCAACTACAATGGTCGCGTATATTCTCCAATTGGTCAGGAATCTTCTGAATTAAAAACTGTAGTTAACTATGATGGAGAAGCTTTCAAAGAAGGTTCTGAAGAAGGTTTCGGCATCCAGATGCCAGTATTTAACTATCCACAGAAAATGCCAGAAGGCACAAAAATGGTTCCACGTTTAGTTAAAATTAACACAGGCGACTTAATCACAATGAATACTATTAATGAAGAAGAATTAGCTGTTGGCGATGTATTAATGGTAGGCGCTGATGGTTATTTAGCTAAAGCTGGCGATGAAAATGGTCCAAAATTCTTAGTTGTAAAAGTTTACACATTAGCTGACAATCAGCCTGCTGTAAAATTACAATGCATTGCGTAATTGGAAAGGAGAGATTAAATAATGTCACTACAGAGAAATGAATTATTAAGTTTAATGAAAGCTGTAGCGAAAGCTAATCCTTCCGCCACTTACAGCTTCAATGGTGAGTCTTTAACTTACGATGCAATGAATGAAACATTGCGTAATGAATTAAACGAATTAGCAGGAACTTATTCCTTATATCGTGAAAATAAAAATCAGGTATTCTCCTTAATCGAAGAAACCATGAATGAAATTTTACCTACCCGTGTATTAGAAAGATATGGTCAGTTCGCTGAAACAAAAACTTTCGCACAGGGAGACCGTCCAGTATTTACTCGTAGAACAGGTCATTTAAGAGCTAAACAGTTCATCACACGTGTTGGTTTAGCTGGCGTTTACGAAGTATTCAAACTGGGTGGAGAAAGCTTTGAAGTTCAGACCAGCGCTATCGGTGGTGCTGCTCAGATTGGCTTCGAAGAATTCTTAGATGGCCGCGCAGACTTCGCTGAAGTAACAAACATTGTTATGGAAGGTATGGATGACTTAATCTACAGAGAAATCGCTGCAGCATTAATGTCTTCTACAAATCAGTTACCAGCTGCTAACACAGTAGTAACAAATGGTTTCGATGAAGCAGGTATGGATAGATTAATTCAGGTTGCTTCTGCTTATGGTAAACCAGCTATTTACTGCACATATGAATTTGCAGTAAAAATGTTACCTGCTGAAGGTTGGGTATCTGACGCTATGAGAGATACTGTATGGAACCAGGGTTACTTAGGTAACTACAAAGGTTGCCAGGTAATCGTATTACCACAGAGCTTTGAAGATGAAACAAACGCTAGAAAAGTAATCGACCCAGGTTATGCATGGGTAATTCCTGCTGGCGCTGATTCTAAACCAGTTAAAATCGCTTTTGAAGGCGCTACTCATGTTCGTGAACGCGAAAATGAAGACTGGTCTAGAGATATCCAAGTTTACCGCAAAGTTGGCGTAGGTGTAATGTTAGCTAATAATATTTGCGCTTATGTTGATTCTGACTTAGCCGGTAAATTAGATACAATTCCAACTGTGTAATTCATAATTTAATATAAATTCTATTAGGGGATTTTGGGGTAATTCCCAAATCCCCTATTTTTTATTGGAGAAAAAGGAGATTTTAAAATGAGCAATTTAACAAGAGATTCTAAAATTAAAGTAACAAATCGTTCTAATGGAACAGTTATTTTAAAAGTACAAGATAGACATTTTAGAGCAGAATTAAATCCAAAAGAAACCAGAGTATTAAACTATGGAGATATTTTAGATGTAGCTGCGCAGCCAGGTGGGAGAAATTTAATTTATAATTTCTTATTGATTCAAGATGCAGAAGCATTACGTCAAGGATTAAATGTTAAAGAAGAACCTGAATATTGGTTAACAGAAGAAAAAATTCCTAGCTGGATGAATACTTGTTCTTTAGATGAATTTAAAGATGCTTTACAGTTCGCTCCGCAGGGAGTATTAGATTTAATTAAAAAATACGCTGTTTCTCAGCCTTTAAACGATATGGCTAAAAGAATTGCTATTAAAGATGCTTTACAATTTGATGTAACTTTAGCTATTACAAATAATGAAAAATCTGGCGAAGATGAAGCTGCAAACGCTCCTTCCGCGCGTCGCAGAAGCGCATCTGTAAGTTATGAAGTGCCAGGTGAAGAGGCTGCATCAACTGAACCAGCGCCTAAATATAAAAGAACAACACCAAAAAATGCGTAATTAGGGAGGAGGGGTGGAATTGGCAGATTATCCAATTGAAGGAGAACCTACTACATTCCAAGAAATTTATAACCGCTTCCTTGGAAGAATTACAGATGATATGTATATGGAATGGACCGAAGAGGACACTAAAGCAGATTTATATAATATTTTAATGGCTGCAATTCCTGGATTTGAGTTTCCTCGTTTTCCATTATATGATTATGGCGAAAATTCTTTTAATTGTCATTTAACTGGCGAGGAAATAAATATCCTCGCTGTTTTAATGATGATTGAATGGGTTCATCGCCAAACTGTATCTATTGAGAATACTCGTCAAAAGTATTCCGGCTCAGACTTTAAAATGACTTCGCAAGCAAATCATCTTGATAAATTAATGACATTAAAACAAGAACTAGAAAGATAGGATAGACACTATCAAAGACTTTATAAACGTAGAAAAGTTGTAGATAACAAAGGTTCTATTAAATCTAACTGGTCAATTTTAAGAGAAAGTAGTGCTTTAGGTGAATAAATATAATATTGATTTTTCGCAAGAAATTTTATCTGCGGACAAAAAGCGTTTAACAAATTAGCTTTGGAAATTAATTCCAATGCGAGAGAAGCAAGAAGATTGGGAAGGTCATTTAAAAGTTATTATTGAAGAAATTTGCGGTTTAAGCGAAATTTATAAAACTGATTTAGATTTTTTAGTTTTGTTATCTAAATTAGAAGGATTAACTTCCCCTATATGTGAAGATTTTATGCTTTATAGAAAAACAGTTTTTAGATGTATAGATTTATTGACAAAGGTGTTTAATAATGAATAATCTAGAATTAATGCGGAAACGACTCTAGCATCATGGCGGAATTAAACAAGAAGACCGCATGATTAAAGATAAATGGAGAGCATTTCATCATGCTTTAGTATTTTCTTATTAGGGAGCAGATGTTTCTCTTGTTTAGAAATATAATTCATGTGAAATGTTAGATAATCAAAATATTTATAGAGCATTAATTAATCCTAATAAAACAAAACAAGATTATGATGATAAGATTCTTTCTATTGATTATAATACCGCTTTTGGTCCGGGTGATGTATTTAAATGGGAAGGAACAAATAGCCATTGGCTAATATATTTGCAAGCTTTAACTGAGGATGCTTATTTCCGAGGAGATATTAGACACTGTAAATATATTATTAAATTTAAAAATAAAAATGGCGAAATAAAATAGACTTGGGCAGCGATTCGTGGCCCAGTTGAAACGCAGATTGAAAGTATTCAAAAGAATTAGGTTAGAGTTGATAGACCTAATTTAAGTTTAAATATTTTAATGCCTTTAAATGAAGATACTCTTTATGCTTTTGATAGATATTCTAGATTTTTATTTGCGGGAAAAGCTTGGCGAGTTCAAGCTCCTGATACAATTAGTATAAAGAATGTTTTAGAGGTAAATGCGGAAGAATATTATATTGACAGAGATGAAGATGACGTAGATGCTGGAATTGCGGATGGTTTAGTTATTGAACCAGTTGACCCAAATCCAGATGATGATGATTTAATTAAAATTGAAGGTTTAACTTTTATTAAACCTAAAATTACAGAAGTTTATAAAGCACCTGATGTGGGTGGAAAATGGACAGTATTAGAAAAAAATTATCCAGTTTGCTTAAAAATTACTAATGACCCTTTTGTTTCAGTTACTTGGGAAAAAACAACAAGTGGTCAATTTACATTATAGTGGTCCAAAGATGATATTACCTTAACTAAAATTATAGTGGTAGAATCTTTGTTTTAATATAGGAGAAAAAGGATTATGAGAAAAGATGGTGTAACATTTCCTAAATCTAGTTTTTTGGGAATGGTAAAGGATACATCTTTAATTATGAATAAAATATTATCTAATAAAAATCTTTTAAAATTAATTTATTATACTACTGCCGATTGGGAAAAATAGCCAGATTTAAATGGAGAAGAAATTAAAAGCTTATTTGATAATAAGCAAATTTCGAATGTTCCTAAAATAGAAGTTGATGCAGAAAAAATGAATTATATTCGTATTTCTTTTGATGATTTTACACCAAATGCAACAAATGATTTTTATAGAGATAGTATGGTTGAAATTAAGATTATTTGCCATTTCGAAGATTGGGATTTAGGCGATTTTGAATTAAGACCTTATAGAATAGCAGGGGAAATTGACGCGATGTTAAATGGTTAGCATTTAACAGGAATTGGGGAATTAACATTTATTGGCGCCAACCAAGATATTTATGATGATGAATTTGGCGGTATTACCCTAAGATATTTAGCCATTCGTGGGCATGAAGACGAGGTAAATCCTCTTGTTTGATTCTAAATTAGCGCTAGCTACAGGAGTAGATATTCCTATTCCAGAACTATAGTTAATCTTGCATTAGCCTACGATTGAAGAAATTTCTTATGTTGGCGAACAGGATTTTTTTACAGCTATTCATTACCTATGTTTAAATAAAGAAAATCTTGTAGAGGACAAAAGCATTCTAGAGGATTTGACAAATTTTTAGGTATTAATGAAAGTTATTGATTAGTCTGAATCGAAAGAAAAAAAGACTACTTTAACAAAAACGCTTTCATTATTTTTTCCTTCATGTAATATTGGTATAACTCCGAATAGCATATTCTTTTTAGATGCAGAAACTAGACAAACTATTGCCACAATTGATAGTAATAATTTTGATATATTTCAAGATATTTTAAAAGAAGTAACTTGTATTCATAGTTTATTTAATCAAGATGAAGTGGTATATAATCCGCAAGGGGATTTGGCGAAGAAAATTGCTGAGAAAATTTATGCTGGTCGCAGGAAGAAAGCTGCAATGCAAGAAAAGAAAAATATAAAAGAAAGTGTTTTGTCTCGTTATCTTTCTATTCTTACAGTTGGTATTCATATATCTCTTTTAGAATTAAAAAAATATACTGTATATCAATTGTTTGATTTAGTCGATAGATATTCTTTATATCTGAATTGGGATGTTGATATGCGCGCTAGATTAGCGGGCGCACAACCTAAGTCAGAAGTGGAAAATTGGATGAAGAATATACATTAAAAATAAAGGAGGAAACACTAATGAAATTTGGTGTTCGTGAAATTTGTGACGTTGTATTTAAAGCAACCGCTACTCAAAAATTAGGTTCTCGCACATTCTATAAAGATGAACCTGTTTTATATTTCGATACATTAAAAACATCTAGTTTAGATGGTGCTGCTACAACAGTATATGCTACTGGTGGTCGCGGTAATGCTCAGTTAGTTGCTTGGGAAGGTGAAAGAACCTTAACATTCGTAATGGAAGATGCTTTAATCTCTCCAGAGGGTTTTGCTATTTTATCTGGTGCTGATTTAATTGAAGCTACTGCAGATAAACCAATTATTCAGCATATGACAGGCACTTTTGAAATTAAACAGAAAAATACTATTGACGTAAAAGAAACTGTTTCTCAACATAAAGATGCAGAAGTATTTGTAATGGCATTAAATGAGTTTAATGAAATTATTGGTGAACCAATGGTAGGTAAAGCAGAAGGTTCTGTTATTACTGTAGAAACAGAAGGTGAATGCCTAGCTGCAGGCAGATATGCATTTGTTGATTACTATGTAGAACGTAAAGCTGGTGCTCAACAGATTGAAATTACTCCAGATAAATTTGGTGGATACTACTACGTAGAAGCTTCTACATTATTCCGTAGAGAAGCAGATGGTGTAGATATGCCTGCTGAATTCGTAATTCCAAAAGCTAAAGTTCAGTCTAACTTCAGCTTTGCGATGGCATCTTCTGGTGACCCATCTACATTTACATTTACATTAGATGCATTCCCTGGTTATTTAAAATTCGATAGATCTAAACAGGTATTAGCTGCTATTCAGATTATTGAAGATATGGAAACTGGTGAAGGCGCAGGGGCAGGTAGTCGTACTGAAAACGTATGTCCTAAAGAAGAACAAGCTGAACAGGTGAATCCCTAATTAGGATGAGCCGCAGTCCTACTCATTAAGAGATGAGGAAGACGAAATTATTGAAGATATCACTGAAATGACCTCCTCCGAGGATTTTTCTTGGTAATTCATACAAGGGGAAGATAGAAATATCTTCCCCGATTTTTTTGTATCTGAAAGTAGGTGAAATAATGGGTATAGCATATAGTAACCCAAAAAGTTTAATTTATTTTGATGAGGAAACAGGGGCGCATATTACTAGAATTCATCCGTACCGCAGTAGAGTTCATTATAATAGTAATTATTTAGCTAATCCTCGTTCACCGGGTTTTGATTCAATTAGAACAAGATATTTATCTATGCTTTTAAAGACAATGAGACCTAATTCTTTAAATACTGCAAAATACGCTTAGTTGGAAAAAGATTTAGAAATATTGTTGCAATATGACCCTTCTGGTGTAGCAAAAATGTTTTAGGATATTCAAGATGGGTATACTGCTAAATATAATGATATTAGCTCCAAAATTATTAAAGGTTCAGATATTAACAATGTAATTGCGCAATTATATGCAAATAGAGATTTATCAAACGCAGAATAGAAAGAAACTTTTTTAGAATATTTAAATCAATTAATTAAAGTAATTGATAATAATAAAAAAGGTTTTGATACTTGGCAAGATATTGCAAATTATGATAATAAAAATAAAATTTAGTTTTTAAGTGCCTCAGATATTTCTTTTGCTACAAAAGCGGCAGAATTATTAAAACCTTATATGAATACGAAATTAACTGATGGTACTATTAATAGCATTATTGAAAATGCAACAGAATATTTGCCAGAAGCTATTGGATAGGCAATTGAGCAAGGTATTAAGGTTACTGATAAAGCTTTATTATCTATGCTACCTAAAAATAAAGTTACTAAACGCTAGACCAAAAAGGGTGAAATTGCCGTAGGTTTTACTGGTGCTTAGATGATGCAAAGTGATATAGCTGGATATGAAAATATTAAATCCAAAGCTGCGGACTCTTATCATTTATCTAATGTAGCTTTAGATACTAGTTTTATGGGATTAGGTGCAGGCAATTCTAAAATTGATGTTGAAATGACTATTGCTGTATCTACAAAATAGAGAAGTAGTAATAGTAGTGATAATTATTTAAAATTAGTTTCTTATTCTGGTAGCAACTCTATTCTTAAAGCTGCTTTAAATGAAATTTGGCCTGGTTATGAATATAGTCAAGAATAGTCTTATGCTATTTATAATGGGCTGGCTTTTAAATATAATAAAGGAAAAGATACTGATGCTCCTTCTTAGTATTATCGTATTATTAGAACTAATTTAATATAGGTAGCTGCAGAAAAATATTTAGTTGGGGTTCGCTCCAATATGGCACAATAGGTTCTGGTCTACAATGGAGTAGCTTATCCAATGTTATCTATTGTTGAAGCTATCATTGATGAAGCTAAAAATGAAAAAGATTTTTATGGTAGTACATAGAATAAGAAAAGTTTCTTTTCAGTTAGATTAGATACTACTGCTGCTTATGCTAACCAATGGGAAGCGCCAAAAAGAGTTAGTATTCCAGCTGCGATGAAGCGTGCGGAGCGAGCGCGCAAAGCAATTAATCGAATTAGAACTTATGGCTAGTTAAATCGTAAAATGTTAGAAGATAAAGATTTTGTTAAAAAATATTTTCCAAAATCGAACATTAAAGTTGAGCTTTTAAAACTTGACAGAGTTCGTAAAAAGTGATATAATAAAAGAAAATGTGAAAAAGGAGTTTATATATTATGGCAAAAATTACATTTACCAAATTAGGTTTAAAAGTTAATAAAGATATTAATACATTAACTTTTAATAATAATGAAATTGAGGTTAAACAATATTTACCTCAAATGGAAAAGGCAGAATTAATTTCTTATATACTAGAAAATTCTGTTGACAATGTTACTAATACTTTTAGTCCAGTAAGACTAGAGGTTTTCTTTGCATTGGGGTTAGTGAAATGGTATACAAATATTACTTTTACAGATAAACAATTCATTGAAGATGCTGTAAAAACTTATGACCAATTGCAGAGCTCTGGTTTATTAGATGCAATTATTGATGATGGTTTTGAGATTAATGAATATCGTTATATTGAGAGATTAGTCAATGAAACAATTAAAGATTATGAAGACTATGCTAATTCATTTGCAGGAATGATGTCCGCAATGAACTCTGATGCATTTAATATGAATAAAGAAATTGACGAAATTATGACTAAGATTAGAAATAAAGAAGGTCTTGAGGAATTAGCTGTAATTAGAGACATTGTAGGTTAATCATATTAGCCCAGAAATAAAATAAAATAGAGAATGTTGAGCCTCAAGGAATAACTTGAGGCTTTTAATATATGGTGAGGGAAAGGAGTTAGTAGTTGTGGCGAAAGGATTAAATAGAATCACATATTAGTTTGGATTCGAAGCAGATACTTCTTAGTTAAAGAAATAGATGCAAGAAGTTTAGAAAGTTTTATAGTAGGTTAGTGATTTTTCTTATATAAATGATTCTAATTTTACTTTTACTAAAGAAATTCAAGAAGCATCTGCTGCAGCTAAGGATTTATAGTTAAAATTATACCAAGCTACAAATATTAAAACAGGTAGTTTTGATTTAACCACTTTTAGATAGTCTTTAGAAAAAAGTGGTATGACACTTGAAGATTATGCGAATAAATTGATTGCCGTTGGTCCGCAAGGGCAATAGGCATTTTATTAGGTAGCTAATGCAATCTCATAGGCACATTTACCTATGATGAAAATGAATTCCATGATGAATGAATTGTGGATTACTATGAAAAATACTATGCGTTGGCAAATTACATCTAGCGCGATGCATGGATTCATGGGTGCCCTATAGACTTCTTATGGTTATGCTAAAGATTTAAATAGTTCTTTAAACAATATTAGAATAGTATCTGGACAATCGGCAGAACAGATGGCTGAATTTGCTAAATAGGCGAATAAAGCAGCGAAAGAATTATCTACTACTACTGTTGATTATACCGATGCGGCATTAATTTACTATCAACAGGGTTTGCCAGATGATTAGGTAGAAGAACGTACAAATGCTACTATTAAAATGGCAAATGTAACTGGAGATGCGGTAGAAGACGTATCTTCTCAATTAACTGCGATTTGGAATAACTTCTATGATGGAACGAAGTCATTAGAATATTATGCGGATGTTATTACTGCACTTGGTGCGGCTACTGCTTCTAGCACTGCCGAAATTTCTGAAGGTTTAGAAAAATTCGCGGCAATTGGGGAAACTATTGGTTTAAGTTATGAATATGCTACTGCTTCTTTAGCTACAATTGTATCTCAAACTCGTCAGGCTCCAGAAACTGTAGGTACTGCATTAAAAACTATTTTTGCTCGTATTCAAGGTTTGTCATTAGGGGAAACTCTTGATGATGGTACTAATTTAAATAAATACTCTGATGCTTTAAATAAAGTTGGTATTAATATCTTTGATACTAACGGACAATTAAAAGATATGGATGCCATTTTAGATGAATTGGGTAGCAAATGGGATAACTTAAATAAAGCACAATAGATGGCTTTAGCACAGACTGTAGCTGGGGTTAGACAATATACTCAATTAATTGCATTATTAGATAATTATGGTGAATTCCAAGAAAATTTAGCAATAGCACAAGGGTCTGAGGGTGCATTAACAGAGCAAGCTAAAATTTTTGAAGAATCTTGGAGAGCCGCAAGTCGCAGAGTGAAAGCTTCTGCCGAAGGTATTTATGATAGTATTTTAGAAGATGAAGCATTTATTGAAATATTGGATTTAACAGCTAATATTTTAACTGGTGTTGAAAAATTAGTTGATGGTCTTGGTGGATTAGGCGGAGTTTTATCTTTAACTGGCGTATTATTTATGCGAGCTTTTGGAGATAGGGCAGCTAATTCCCTAAGGGATTTAGCTTATAATTTAGGTGTATCTACTGGGAAGGCCTATGAACTAAATACTGCCTTTAAACAATAGGCCGCAGATATTGCTGCTTCTAGAGCAACTGGAGAATAGGCAAATTATGCAGATATAGAAGCTTAGAAAATCGCAATGCAATTAGACTTAAATAATGCGGCTAAAGATTTAACTGAAACTCAAGTTTAGCAATTACAAAATATAGTTGAATATTATGAATATTTAGGTAAATTAAAAGTTCGTCAAGACGAAGTAAATAGTGCCGCCGAAGAGACTGCCGATGCTGCAAAATTAGCGATTGAGGCTTGGGAAAAAAATCATTTATCCGAAATCAATGCTGTAGGAGTAAAAAATTTAGCTCCAAATCAATGGGCGAAAATGGAGAAAGCTGGCGTTGGTGGAATTAATGATATTAATGATTTATCTGACTTAACTAATAAATTAGATGAATTAACAGCACAAGATGTTAAATTAAATAAAGTTATTTAGAAAATTGAGGCTTTGAATAATTCTTTAGCATCTGGGGACATTGATATTAAGAATTATAATCAAGAAATTGAAAAACTACAATCTTAGATTAATGAATTTGGCTTTAAAACAAAAAAAGGGAAAAAAAATCAAATTATTGATATTGAAGATGATGTAAATCAAGGATTACAAGATTTAATAAAACTACAAACATCTTTAAGGGAATCTGGCGGAGCAGTAGAATATTTAAAAAATAGAATTGAACAATTGCTGGTTGCATTGTAGGAGCAAGAGGTTAATACCGAAGAAGTATCTGCGGCAATAAAGCGAATGGAAATAAATTCTAAATCTGCTGCAGATAGTGCGCTAAATAGTCGCGATATAGCCGTCGGAATGTCGGAAGTATTAGATAAATATCAGAATTCAGTTAAAAAAGCTAAATTGGAAAATTACGATTGGGCATTCGCGATTTAGCAAGTGGGAAATGCTATATCTGGATTTTCTTTAATTTTATCAAGTGGGAAATCATTAATGGAGCAATATGAAGCTGGAACTATTGATTTAGGTACGGCTTTAGGGGTTTTATCAGGTATGTTAGCAGGTCTCCCAATGATAACCCATACTTGGGAAGAAGCTAAAAAAGCACTGATTGCAATTACTGAGGCGCAAACTGCAGCAACTGCGGCGGAAACTTTATCTAAAACTTAGAATACTCTTGCTACGGTTATTAATAGATTTGCGCAAGAAGCGAATATTACTGTAATGGGTCGAACAATTACCTTATGGAAAGGTGTCGCAGCCTCTGCAGATGCGGCGACTATTGCTGTTACTAGATTTTCTGCAGTATTATTAGCTATTGCTGCGGTAGGATTTGTTGCTTTTAAAATTTTTGATAAATTACATATTTCTCAGAAAGAAGCAACCGAAGCTATTGATGAAGCAACTGAATCTTATCGTATTCAAAAAGAAGCTTTAGATGAATTAAATAATAGTTTAAAATCTGTTCAAGAAAGAATTGAAGAATTATCTAATCAGGATACTTTAACTATTGTTGAACAAGATGAATTAGATAAATTAAAACAAGAAGAAGCTTATTTAAAACAACAAATTGCTTTATAGGATAAATTAGCTAGAGCAGAATAGAAAAATCAAGCTGAAACTATTGAAGAAAATTTTAATGCTCAATCTAGCTTTATTGACGATGCGCCTATTGAAGGAGTATCTAAATATAAAGGTTTAATGGATTCTGATACTGACACTGCTATTTCTGAAACTGCAGATGAATGGTTCGCACGAGTAACTCAAGGTTTAGAAAAAACAAGTAGTGCTTATAAAAAATATCAAGAAGAATATAATGCTTGGGTTGGCGAAAATAATGAAGCTTTAATTGAATGGGCGGGAAATAATGCCGATAAAATTAAAGATGTCGAAGCTAATTATAAAGCATATGCTGAAGCTGTAAATAGTGGTGCTATTGATTATGATGATACCGCTATTACTCAAATGCAAAATCAATTATAGGCATTACGAGATATAATTTATAGCGACGGTGAATAGTGGCAATTATTTATTAAACCAGTTATTGAAGATAATTTTAGTGATAATGAATTAAAAGGTTTATATCAGAGTATCATTAAAACTGGGGAACTAAAACAAATTAATATTTCTTCTGCAATGCGCAAAGACTTAATTGCAAATGGTATTTCTGAACAGCAATTAATGGATAGTATTGCACAAACAGCGCAAACTGCAAAAGAAAATGTTGAGCAATTTGCTACTACGGCAACGCAGTAGGAAATTCAAGAGTTCTTTAAACAATTAAATGTTGAAGATTATTCTATACTTGCTGAAATTAATTTAGATGGTATTGAAAATTGGAACGATTTCTATAATAGATTTTTAGAAGTAAAAGATAATTCTTCAATTACATTGGAGTTTGCTTTAGCTAAAAAATCTGCATCCGAAGCTTTAGGCACTTTAGGAAAAGGTGAATTTTTAGACCAAGACACAATTGATACTTTAATAAATCAATTTTCTGGCATTATGGATTTAACTGGTCTAGAAAATCAAAGTATGTATGATTAGGCTAAATTAATTGGTCAAGCTTGGTATGCCGCAGCTATACCACAAGAAGTAGTTGCAGATACTAAAGAAAATTTATATGAATTAGAAGAAGCATACAAAAACTTTGATGCTGTTGCTGAAGAAGCTGGCTGGGACAACTTTGAAAAACAAAATCGTAAACAAGAATTAGAATTTGATATAGAAAAAGCTAAAAAACAATTAGAAGAATTAGAAGATTTTGAATTAAGTCCAATTGATGTTGAATTTGATAAAGGTGCAATAGATGCAATTCTTGCTCAAATGGGCGCAATTGAAAAAGCAACTTCTTTAATAGGAGAAGGCTTTAAAGTTGAAGCGGAAAATGTTGAAGATTTATTTAAAACTATGCCTCAATTATTTGAAGATGCTATTGTTGATGCAAAAACTGGCATTGTTCAATTAAATGAAGATATAGTTCGTTCTGCTAGAAATGCAGCAGCTCAAGAAGCTGAAGGTTGGGCTGGCAGTATGGCAGAAACTCTTCAAGCTCGCATTAACTGGGAAAATAATCAAATTGATGCATTAAATATAGTAAAAGATACTGCTTTAAGTGCTAGTGATACTGTATATATTAATGAATTATTAAATGAAAAAGGTTTAAAAACCGAAAAAGCTAAATCTGTTGCAGCCATTATTTAGGCTAAAATTCAATAGGCAATTCAAGAGCGGAATGAATCTTAGAAAACTTCTAAAATGTCTATTTATGACCAGTAGCAGGTAACAAAAGCATCATAGTTAGAAGCTACTCAAACTGCATAGAACTGGGCAGATGGAATGTCTCGTATTAATGATGTTGTTCATTCCGCGATGACTAATGCAGCTTTTTATTAGAATGAAGCAGAATAGGGAAGAGAACCTGTAAAAAAATCAGTTTCGGGTGGTACCGTGGCTACTGTTGGTCGCTCTAAGGGTGATTCAACATTATCTTGGGGGTATGATGACTTAGATTTAAATGGCGCATTTGATATTGGTAAATCATATGCTACTGAATCAGATGGAAAAATATTTGATTATGATAAAGTAGTCAATGAAGCTGTTGAGAAATTTACTGAAAATGCTAAAGAAGCTGGATTAACAGATGCTCAAATTGAAGCTAATTTAGCCGCGGTTCGAGATGGCGCGTCTACAAAAATGGCTTCGGATATCTATAGTCAATATTCTTCATTAGGGTTTGATTTAGGTAATAAAGATGATGCTATTAAAGCTATTTAGTCTGGTGGAGATGATTTTGCGAGTTTATTTATTTCTGAGAACTATGGTACAGACACTAAATCTTTTGGTTTAGATTTGGATGCAGCATTAAGCGATAAATATAATGAGCTAGGAGAATATATTAGTTTATTATCCAAATTATCTTCTAAAAATGCTTCATTACAAGGATTAACCGATGCTGGAAAAGGTAGCGGTGGCGGGAAAGCGCTAGCGGATTTAAAAGAAGTTACTGAACGCTATCATGAAATTACTCGTGAAATTCAATATCAAGAAGAAGAATTAGATAAATTAAGAACTACTATTGATAGAACTTATGGTTTAGATAAAATTAAATTATATACTAAAGAATAGGAAAAATTAAATACTTTATTAGGTTTACAGCAAGATAAATTAAATGCGGCAAAAGCATTCTAGGCGATGGATTTAAATGATATTAAAAAATTGGGTTTAGCTCCAGAAATTGATCCAGAAACTTTTGAAATTACTAATTACACAAAATTATTAGAAAAAATTACTGCTGATTATAATGCTTTTAAAGATGCAACTAATGAAGCTGATAAAAAAGCCGCGGAAGATTTATATGATAAACGCATTAAAGCTTTAGAAAACTATGAAGATTCTATTGATAAAACAAGAGAGCAATTAGAAAAATTAGAAGAAATTCATCATGAATTTGAAGATTCTAAATTAACTGAATTAAACGCGAAATTAGAATTAGTATTAGATATTAAAAAATCTAAAGATGAAGTTCGCGATTTTACAAGAGAGATTATTGAATCATTCGGCGATGAGTTAACTCATGGTAAAGATAGTTTATAGAATCAATTTGTTGGCGCTTTAGCTAATATGGATTTAGAGGGCGAATTTGCTTCGCAACAAGCTAATTTAATTGACTTAATTAATAAAGCTAATAAATATTCTGATAAAGAAGCATTAAAAGATTCTCTTGATGAATTGCGCGGTGAAATTATTGATACTGGCGAAGCTTTATTAGAATGGCTTGAAACTCTTGAAACAGCATTCCCAGAAGCTATTGATGCGGCAAGAGAAAGATTCCAAGTATTTACCGGTGAATTGTCTCATAATAAAAATATTCTTGATACAATGAAAGAAATTGTGGAACTATAGAATTCTATTATTCCTAATTAGACAAAATAGGATAAATATAGTTTTATTGATAAAGCAACTTCTAGCTAGCTTGAAGCAGCAATGGGGCAAGCTCAATTAGAGAAAAAACGCTATGATGAATCAAGAGAAGCATTAGAATTAGCTTGGCAAGTATTATAGGGCTATGATGAAGGCGATGCTGGGTATGATGGCGCTTATAATAACTGGGTAGCTTTATTGGCTGAAAACCAAGAAGCGGAATAGGCTTGGTTAAATAAAACTAAAGAAGCTATGGAATAGGCGCAAGCCATTTATTTAAATGCTATTGAAAATATTAGTTATAATTTTGAATAGGCTATAACTAATAATATGGGGCTAGATTTACTTCAAGATAAATATGATAATTATATTGAAGAAGAAGAAAGATATCTTGATGAAGTAAATGAATTATATGAAATAAATAAATATAATAATAAACTTCAAAAAGATATTGATAATACTACTAATCAAGCTCATCGTGCGCAATTACAAGCATTACAACAAGAAATTGAAGCAAGAGCAGAAAATAATAAATTATCTGAATATGACTTGCAGATAATGGAAGCAAAATATAATGCATTACAAAAATAGATTGCATTAGAAGAAGCATAGAATAATAAATCTGAAGTTAGATTAAGAAGAGATGCGCAGGGTAATTGGTCTTATGTTTTTACTTCAAATCAAGATGAAATTGCGGCGGCGGAGCAAGAATTGGCCGATGCAAATAATGAGTATTATAATATCGCCAAACAAGAAGTTAAAGAAGTTACTGGTGAAATTATTGCTACTTGGCAAGAGATGAATGATAAAATTAAAGAAGTTTATGAAGATGAATCTTTAACTGTTGCTGAACGAGAAGCCCAAATTGCGGAAATTAGAGAATATTATAAAAATAAAATTCTTGATTTAGAAGAATAGAAAAATATCGCCTTAGAAGATATGACTGCCGCAGGCTCTGAAACAATTCAAAATTTTGGTAATGAATATGGAGATACATTAGATGATATGGCAAATGTTTCAGATAATTTTGCTGAAACTTTTGATAACTATATTCAAGAAATGGAAAATAGCTTAAAAGAATATGAAGAAACTACGTCAGATATTGGAAATACGACTGGAACAACCTATGAAGACTTGGAAGAAAAAATTGAAGATACCTCTAATGCAACAGAATATTTTACTGAAGTGGGTTTAGATGCCACGGATATGATGTGGGAATAGTTAGATATTTTACATGAATAGATTAATGGATATCTTGATTATGCTGACGCGGTTATGGAAGCAGTTAGAGCATTATAGCAATTAGCTAATCAAAATGTTGATACTAAAGTAAATATGTCTCAACAGACTCCTAATTATGACAATAATGTTGACTATATGGCATTAGCCATGAAGGCTGCTACTACTGGCAATACCGATATAGCTATGTCTTTCTTAGAATCAAGAGAAGCTAAAGTAAAAAATGAAGGTCTTGGAGAATATAATGCTGAAGATGATAGGGACTTAATGGAAGCAATTGCGAAAATGCCGGACGAAGGTAAAGGAAAACTTGTAAGCTTATTAAGTGGTGCCTATACGACAGATTAGGTTATGGCTTTATTAAGAGAGTATGGCGTTGCCATGGGAACCGGTGGATATACTGGGTTATTTGATGGTGTTAAAGCCGCATTTTTACATGAAAAAGAATTAGTTTTAAATCAACAAGATACTGAAAATATTTTAAGTGCGGTTTCCGCGGTTAGAGCATTAGAACCAACTCTTTTAAAAACAATTGAACAAATGTTAGATGTGGGGGCAATGAATTCATTACGTTCAATGGGAGGCTCGCTGTCTACTGTTTCTAACTTTACCACGGAGCCAGGAACATTAGAGCAAATGATTAATATTACTGCGGAATTCCCTACTGCTACTGATTAGAATGAAATTAGAGAAGCTATTCTTGGATTAGCTAATTATGCAACACAATTCGTTAATAAAAGATGATAAAGTGCGGATAAATTATCCGCACTTTGACTTTTTTATTTTTTTTTGCTATAATATAAAGAGATAAAGGAGGATGGGCGCTTTGCAAAATTAGGATGAAATATCTCAAGCTTTATTGGATGCAATGCAAATTATATCTAATAGTGGAGATAAGTCTTTATAGTTTGATAAAACTATTGAGTGTGAAATTGAATATGCAGTTGATTCAGCAACAGGAGAATATAAAGTTCGTTATTTAAATGGTGTTATTTCTGCATATGATCTATCTCAAGAAATGAGTTATAGAGAAAAAGATATTGTTTTTGTATCTGTTCCTATGGGAGATTTTTCTAATAAAAAAATTATTGTTGGGAAAAAAAGTCGCGCAGCTTCAGATTTAAAAGATGTTATTTTAGATGAAGAAAGAGTGAATTTAGTAGGATTACCGATTGAAAAAATTTACCCTTCTTTAGAATCAATGTTTATGGAAAAAGGGATTTATGGCTCTATTGAAAATTTTTCTGAGCAAATGATTCCAACTGAATCAAAAGATTCTGAATTTTAGGGTTATGCGAAAGGGAAAAAATTATTAATGATTTCTTCCAATTTTCAAACAGATTGGTATTATCCTCCTGTTTATAGCGGTAATTACGGAATTCGAATTACTTTTGAAACTTTAAATGGCGAACAATTAGAATATATATTAGATACTAATAAAATGGTTGGAGACCCTTTAAATTATACTTAGAGATGGTATAAATGTTAGGCTTTGTTATCTATTGATGGAGATAATTTAAAAAGAGTAGTATCGGTTGATTTTTTTTCTGAAAATTTTAAACGCTCTGACGATAAAACAGAAGATGAATTAAAGGCAAGATATAATTCTGGAGATGCTGAAATATTTGCGAAAAATATCTCGATTTAGTTTGCTGAGTTAATAGATTTAGATGGTTATACAGTTTTTATTTCTCCTATTCAAGGAATTTATTTTAATGATAAATAGGAATTACCTTTAAAGGCTATTGTTAAATATAACGGTAATCCAGATGTTATCAATTAGTCTAAAGTTTAGTATCATTGGTTTGAAAGAAATGCTTCAATTTCCGTTTCAGATGAAAATTATAGTTCAATAGGCGGAGTGGGATGGAAGGATTTAAAAATTAATGAACAAATTTTAACTATTACAAGAGATAAATTTGTTGATTTAGGAATTTTAAACCAAACTTATAAAGTAGTCATTTTTTATGAAGACTATAAAGCATCAAATACAATTGAGTTATATTTATCTGATACAGATATGTCTAATTATATATTAGATATTAAATATAGCGCGGACGGGCGCACAGCGAATTTAGAGGTAGTGCCTAATCCTGGTAGCGAATATTATGCTGCTTGGCTAAAAGAAGATGAAAATGGTGTTATTTTTAATTTAGATAATACTGATTTTATTTTAGAGAATATTAATATTGCGAATATTAATGGAGTTCATAAATATTTTTGTAGTATCATTTCTAAAGAATCTAATCAAGTTATTACTACTGTTTCTAGAGAAGTATATAATTTAATTTAGGAACAAGAATTTTCATTAAATTTTGAAATTGATAATAATGGAATTTATTATTATGATGAAGCGGGAGTATGCACAGATAAGAATTTAAATAAAAGTATTAATTTTACTATATATCCGAATGATTTTAATTATAATTATAGGTGGGAATTTTTAAATTATAACGCAGAAGATTCGTTTATGTATATTCCAATCAGTTCTACCGAAAATGAATTAACCGGAAATAATTTGACAGAAGATAAATCTATTGATTTTTCTATTTAGAGAAAATTTTCTAGAAATGCAGCAGAAGATAATATTATTAAATTAACTATTACTGCTGGTGGAAAAGACTATGTTTTTTTAAAACAATTAGAGTTTATTAAAGAAGGAGACCCAGGGACAAATGGTTCTTCTTTAATTATGCGTCCGACTTATCTAAATAATAAAGCTATTCTTGCTGATGGCAGTACTAATACTACAATCAATTTAAATATTTAGTTATATTTTAATGGCTCACCTACTTACAATGGAAAAAATGTTAATAATTATTTTAATATTGATATTTTCGTTCCTAAAGATTATGAATTAAAAAATCCTTTAAAAGATTTAAATCTTTCTTTTTCTAAAACTAGTGAAACAGAATGGTCTTTAATATTTCCACCATTGTCTTTCAATAAAGATATGCCAAATTCTATTATTTGCATTAAAGCAAAAACAAATAATAAACAGATATTTCCATATAATATAGATTATTTAATGCCAATCGCGCAAACTAGCGAATCTATATATTAGACTTATGAATTTATTGGCCCTACTGTTATTATGTATGATGAAGAAGGGTATTCGCCAAAATGGGATAATAGTATTTTAAAGCTTTTGGATAAAGATGGGAAATTAATTACTGATAATTTTATTGCGCTAGGCGATTTAGTTATTGATGAAAATGAAATCAAACCTTTAGAATATTTTGATCCAATTAATTTATATTATGCAGTTAGTGCGAATGATGTTTATATTCAACCAATTGTGGGTAAAATAAATGCTTTTTCTAAAAGTATTTTAAATGCTTGGGACGGTGCGAGTATTTAGATTAATGAAGAAGGCAGTTATATTTTAGCTGCTCAAATAGGGGCTGGATATAAAGAAGAAGATAATTCTTTTACTGGAGTATTAATGGGAATACTTGAGACATCTAGTTCAGACAAAACATTATAGTCTGGCACTGGATTATTAGGTTTTAATGCTGGCGAAGGCGCGTTTGGATTTTACGCGGATGGTAGAGCTTTCATTGGACGTTCAGGTAGTGGTAGAATTGAATTTGATGCTACAGGGGAAAATGCAATTATTAAATCTCCTGTAGAAAATGGTATGACCATTAATTTAACGACAGGAAACATTAGTGCTAATCATTTTACTTTAGAATCTACATCTTTATTACTCGATAGTGAGTCAGCTTCTTTTACTTTTGATTTAAGTAAGAATGAAAGTGGTTAGTTTATTGTAAAAGGCATAGATAAAAAATTGCTTAATATTACTAATGATGATTATTATTTGCAATCGAATAATTATGTTTATAATTCATTAGAAGATTCAGGGTCAGGAATAAGAATTGATTTGCAAAAAGGATAGATTAAAGCTTATGATTTTTATTTAAAATCTAGTGCTTTAGTTATTAATAGTGAAAATAACAGTTTTTCTTTTGATATTACCAATGCTAATTTAGATACTGGATATTTTAAAGTATTTGATAGTAGCACTAACAGTAATATGATTTATTTATCAGATAGTAATTAGTATATTTAGTCTCGCAATTATAATACAGACGGAACAGGGTTAAAAATTAACTTGTTAAATGGAGAACTTAATTCAAAAGAATTTTCTATTGATTCTAATGGAAGAGCTAAATTTAATGGTTCAATTAATGTTAATAATAAATTTATAGTAGATAATGCTGGAAATGTCACAGTGGCTGGTAATTTAACTTTAACAGCAAATGGGGTAATTAGTTGGGATAATTTAAATGCTGGTGCCAAACAAGAAATTGAAAATATGATTCCAGAGATTCCAGATATTCCCGAAATTCCAGATTATATTACTAAAACAAAAATTACTTCTGTTACTATTGAATCTCCTACTATTATGGGAGGAACATTAATTTCAACTTTTGGAGATTATAATGCAATTTTAGAAAATTCTTCATTAAGTTTTTATGTTGATAGTATTAGTCAAACTTAGCGAATTGGTTATATTGAAGCATATGACGATGGAGCTGGCACATCGGAGAGCGCGGAGACTGGGATTCGCATTAGGGGCTCATGGAATGGGAATGGATATTAGGGAGGAGTTAAAATAGAAAGTTCTGATGTTGCAGGGATAGCATTAGCAGCTGGAACAGATATTTTCTTTTTTAATCCTAATTATCCAAAAGGTATTTCTTTAACCAGTATTATAGAAAATGCCGGTGGAGGAGTCGCGAAATTTGGTTAATATACAAATGATAAAAAGGAGTTTAATGAATATGAAATATACAAATGCGTTTATCGTTGCTTTTGCTGAAGCTTTACATTAGATAATTGAAGATAAAGAATTAAAATTTCCTGCAAAAGTAAGTTATGCAATTTAGAAAAATTTTAAAACTTTATTTACTATTTATCAAGAGTTAGAAGCTGAAAGAGTTAAAGTTTGTCAAGAATATTCTACAGGATTAGAAAATGGAGTTTATATTTTTAATGACGCAGAAAAACGAACTTTAGCTGAAAAAGAGTTAAATGATTTAATGGCTATGGAACAAGAAGTTCGTATTTTAAAATTTAATATTGATGCATTAGGGGATATTGAATTATCTGCTTAGCAAATGAATGTATTAATGCATATGATTAAAGATGATGAGGATGGGCAGGAGTAATTCCTGCCTTCTTTTTATTGGTCTAATTACAAAAGTTAGAAATATTAAAATTTAAAATAATAAAAAGAGAGATACAGGAGGTTTGTTGATATTGGATAATGAAATTTTATTTCCATTAATAATTAATTCATCTTTACCAGCTTTTCCTGCTGATTAGGATGTGGTAAAAATATATTATAAAACTTCTAATGCAATGGATGCTTCTACAACAAGGAAATAGATTTTTGCGTCTATAACAGACCAAAAAACCAATAAAAGTGTATTGGCTAATGGTCGAGCAAAAACAGAAAATTTATATAATGTAAATTATGTTGATGAAAAAGGTCCTTACGTGGAAATTTCTTCTGCAATGTTAATGGAAGGTTGGAAGATAGGTATTTATAAATTATAGTTGCAATATAGCATTAGTTCATAGAATTCTGAATGGTCTTCTATTTGCTATTTAAAAGCAACTTCTCCCTCTTCTCAAATTAATATTAATATTTTAAATGCTGCAGAAGGCGATGTTATATATAATAATTCTCCAGTTTTTAAAGGAAAATATATTAATACAGAAGATATGCAAGAAACAGAGGCGCGTTATAGATTTGATTTATGTAATACATACGGGGAAATAATTGAAACAACTGGGTGGAAAGCGCACTCTAGCTCTAGTGATATTGATGATTGCGTTTTTAATACGGAATTGCAAGATTTAGAAACTTATTAGGTAAATTATGCTATTGAAACAAAAAATGGGTATATTGGGCAAACACAATATGTTTTTACTTGTTTTGTATCTATTTTAGATAATCCTGGGTTATATTTTCAATCTACAAAAAATAATATGGAAGAAGGATGTATTGACCTTGAAATTGTTTGCGATTAGTCTCTTGTTGAAAATTTAATTTTAAGAAGAACTGATTCAAATTCTAATTTTAATAAATGGGAAGATTATAAATATTTTCAAGTATTAGATACAAATTATCCTTCTGAAGACCCTTTGTTGTTTTCTGATTTTTTAGTAGAATCTGGGGTTGAATATAAATATAGTATTTCTGTTATTACTCAAGAAAATTAGAGAGGCGCAGCAACTTATTCAGATTCAATTCTTTGCGAATATTAGCATATGTTTTTAGTAGGGGATAATAAACAATTAAAAATAAAATATAATCCTAAAATTTCCAATTTAAAACGACAATTACAAGAAACTAAAACTGAAACAATTGGCGCAAAATATCCTTTTATTAGAAGAAATGGCGAAGTGAATTATTTTACTTTCCCGATTTCTGGCTTAATTTCTTATAAATCAGATGAGCAAAATTTATTTTATACTTTTGATTATGAGTCTAAAGATAGGTATGGGAAAGTAATTAAATTTCATGACGCATTTGATACTTATGTGAATTTAGATAATGTAAATATTACTTATGAAAGAATGTTTAGAAAACAAGTAGAAGAATTCTTAACAAATGGAAATTATAAATTTTTTAAATCTCCTACTGAGGGAATCCACATTATTTCATTAATGAATACTTCTTTATCCCCAAATGATACATTGGGAAGAATGCTATATAGTTTTTCTTCAACCGCAAATGAAGTTGCGGATGCTAATTTAACTAATGCATTAAATTATGGAATTTGGTTAAAAGGAAATTATATTGCTCCAAAAAATATGGGGCTAAAATATGTAAATGGTTCTATTAATAATGTAAAAACTTCTAATGTTGATTAGAACTTATTTCAAAAAATTGCAGATAAAGAAAATAGTGAATAGACAGGGTATTCTTCTCAAATTAAATATTTAAATTTTTTACAAATAGAAGTTAGTTCTAATAATACTGCGCAAATCCCAAAATGTACCATTGTATTAACACAAAAAGATGGAACAGAAACAGAGATTGTTGTTAATGGAAATTTTGTATTAGATGAAGTAATAGATATTTATGGACTAACATTAAAAGGTCAAACTGAGAAAATGGCTGTATCAATATTTTATAAGGGCTATTGTGAATATAATATAAATAATAGATCTAAAAATTATATGGATTATACTGGTATTACTAAGTTTTATAGCTTACATAAAACTTTTTCTATTGCAGAAGGTAATAACGGAGATGTTTTTTAGGCTATTATTGAAGAAGAACAAAAATAGAATGTGATAATAGATTAGATTTTAGGATTATCATTTTTACGCATTGATATAGAAAGTCCTAGTGGAGGAAAGGCGGAATTTTATATTAATGATATACTAAAACCTATTTCTGATGATAGTTTTGAACTTTAGGATAAGGTTACTTCTTTAAGATGTAATTTAGGAGGAAGTGTGACCAGTATTACAGCTACTATTACTGTAATATATCATGCGAGAGTATATGTTTCTTAAAAATAATGATTATTCAAAAGATTTATTGATGGCTATTGATGAAATGCCTATAAAAGAAAAATTTGTAAAATTAGAAGTATTAAATTGGGATGAAGAACCGATTAGAGAGATTCAAGGGGTATTAACCGGAGGAAATATTAATATAAATGGTAATTCTTCTGTTCGTCGTACTTGTAATTGCAGTTTTATTATATCTAATGAATATAATATTGAAGAATTTATTTAGTTAAATACTAAATTTAGATTATTTGTCGGCTTAAAGAATAAATTACCTGTTCCTTTTAAAAATTAGGTTGATGATATTATTTGGTTTAAACAAGGGCTATATGTTTTTACTAATGCTTCTTTTTAGAAAAATAATAATGGAACAACTGTAAATATTACCGCGAAAGATAAGGGATGTTTGTTAAATGGTGATGTTGCAGGTGTTATTCCGGAAACAGTTATATTTCATGAAGCTGAAATTGTTGATGAAAATGGAGATATTTATTATCAACAAATTTTAATTTTTAAAATTATTCAAGAGTTAATGCATCATTATGGAGGAGAAAAAATCAGTAATATTTATATTGCAGATATTCCTGAGCAAATTAGATATTTAATGTCATACAATGGCTCAAGGCCTATTTATATTCAAACTTCTATAGATGGAGAAAATGGGGAATATATGTCTCATTATTCTTGGGATAAATTAGATGGTTATGAAGAATTTACTGCAGGAGATTAGATTGGCTATACATTAACTGATTTTACCTACCCTGGAGAATTAATTGCAGCACCAGGGGATACGGTAGCTAATATTTTAGATAAAATTAAAAATGTTTTAGGTAATTTTGAATATTTTTATGATATAGATGGACATTTTCGATTTCAAGAAATTCGCAATTATTTAAATAATAGTTATTCTCCTATTTCGGCAATTACTAATGAAGATTTAAAAGTTGTTGATTATTAGGCAAATTTTGATATAGAAGAGACAATTTACTCTTTTAAAAATAATAAAAAATTAATTAGTGCGTTGAACAATAATCCTAATTACAATAATATTAAAAATGATTATGTTGTATGGGGAGTTAGAAAAACTTTTAGTGGTGCAGAAATTCCTATTCGGTATCATTTAGCTATTGATTCTAAGCCTACATTAGAAGAATTAAAAAATTTAACTGGTTCAGAAGAAATTAATTGGAGAGAGGGTATTTATTAGTATTGTCAAAATATTAAAGCAGAAGATATGTTGAATAAAGAAAAAATAGATTGGGATTATTATAAAAAAGAATTAGATGCTGAATGGAGAAATCTATATGATGGAGAAAAATGGATTTATAGTGACCCCACAACAGTAAATTTTTTCTTTGATTTTATTGATGAAAGCTCTGTTTTTGGAGAATATTCTGTAAATAAAATTGGAAGAAGAACTTATGCGGAAACTAATACAGATTGTGTGTATGTATTTACCAAAGAAGTGCCTGATATTATTTTTGTTCGCACAAAAGAAGAACGAGATAAATTAATAGCAACTGGGGAATATAATTGTGTATCTTAGATAGATGATGCTTTATTTAATACATTATAGGCTTCTTCAAATATTTAGTCTTGTTTTGATAGAATTAGAGAATTACTATATTAGCATTTAACATTAAATGAAACAATTACTATAAATGCTTTGCCAATTTACTGGCTAGAGCCAAATAGAAAAATAGAAGTTGAAGATAATGATTCTCGTATTTATGGTCATTATATGATTAAATCAATTTCAATACCATTAACTTATAATGGTATGATGAATATTTAGGCCACTCGAGCGTTATCGCGTTTTTAATAAAAAGGAGTTTTGAAATGGCAGAAAAAAATGTAAAATTTATTCAATATCTATATAAATATCCTACTTATTCATCTTCTGATTTAAAAGAAAGAACTAATTTTGAATTAGGTACAGATCTTTGTAATTTAATTGCGGATACGGAGAAAGCGAAAGAAATTAGCATTATTTCCTTAGGAATTTAGGCTCCTAGAGGAACTAAATTTTTTATTAATGGAAGTGAAGGCGTAATCGGTTCGACAGGTCGTTTTGAATTAAATCAAACGATTATTATAAAATCTTTAATTATTGGAACTTCAAATGATGCGGCTTTATATAGTAATATAATAGTAGATATTTTATATCATAAAGGAGTGTGAAATAATGGGCTTTTACAGTGGGCGCGCAGGAAGAGATTTTGCGATTGAAAAAGTATTTTCCACTATTGCTGAAATGGAAGAAGAGGCAAGAAATACAGCTTCTGATTGGACTGAATCTGCAGTTCCTATTAATGGATTTGTATTAGTAATTTCTGACCAAGCTTTAAAAGAGGAAAATGCGGCGATTTATATTAAACAATCTAAAGATGTAGATACTTATTATTATACAAAAGTAGGTCATATTGCAAGTATTTTACCTGAAATTGAAAATGGGTATTGGTCATTGGGCGGAGTTTAGACAAAACACTTAGCAGTAGCTCGTTCAGTTCAATTTAGAATTAAATAGTATGAAAAACCATCTGATTATATGTTTGTTTCTAGAATTAAAAAAGATGGTTTATTTGAATATGGTTTATGTGATCTAGATGAACGATATATTTGGAATGAAGCTTTAAATGGCTATGAATTAAGCTCAAATGGAACTTTTGTTAAAGTAATAAAAGCGCAATCTAACGGAGATAAAATTCTTGATGAATTTGGAGCAATTTAGTATTATCAAGATGAAAAAGGGAATATCGCTTATTTTGATATTAATGATGACACTTGGGGATTTAATATTAATTTAAGAATGAAATTCACTGATACTTGGGTTGAGCAAAAATATGACACTGATTTAGATATAGAAGAAAATTGGAAAAAGGTATTTGAGGTAAGTGATTTAGTTAATATTTCTAATTATACCGATGAGGCTTTAAGGGCTAGTTCTATTAGTGTAATAAATAAAGAAGCTACAGAATCTTTGTTAGAAGAAGCTAAAAATATTCAAAAATCTATTGAAGAAGATATTGAAGATACTAAAATAAGATTAAACGAAGCAGAGGGATATTCTAAAGCTGCGATTACTGCGGCAGAAGATGTTCATTCGGCTTTAGAAGCGTTTAGACAAGATATTGAAAATAATCCAAATGCTGATCCGCTCCTAAGTTCTTTAAATAAAGAAATTATTGAAGCTAGACAAAAGTTTCCAACCTTTGGGCGTAGATTAAATTTAATGCCTTATTAGTTTGATACCATTGCCGATATGATTATAGAAGAAAAATTATCTCGTGGAGATAAAGCTTTTACTTTTGGTATGGATAATTTAGGAGATGGAGATTCTTCTAAATTATTTCAAATTTTTAATCCAAATGATCCTGAAGATAAAAAAAGATTAGAAGAAATTGTCGAAGGAACCTAGACAGAAGATAATCCTGAAGGTGAGTTAAAAATTGCGGAGCAATATCCTTTGGCAAATGGTTTAATTGCAGGTTTATTGGCGATTTTTAGTGGCTATGGTTCAGGTGGCGGTGGAGGCGGGTCTGCGGTCCCTTCCATTTCAGTAACTGGTTCTGATACAGGATTTTCTGTAAAAGAAGGAGAAGTTATTACTTTAGAATATTACTGGACTGGCCCTACAGCAGGTACGGCAACTTTATTTATTAAAGATACAAAAGATTCTAAAGTAGTAGATTATTTTGATAATTCTAAAGTATATTCAACTGGTGTACCAATTACTAGATTTGGTGCGGGTTCAGTGACCTTAAAACCATCAAAAGGGGAACATACTTATACTTTTTATATTATTGACCGAGCGCAAGCCTATTCTAATGAAGTAAAAGTAAAAGTAGTTGTAGGAAGTATGTCATTAATAGTTGATTTACCAGACGGCCAAACTTTCTCAGCAACAAGCGCAATTACTTATAATTTTACTGTTAATACAATATATTCCAAACATTCAGTATTAAATTATACGATTACTCAAAATGGTCAATTATATGATATGGGAGAAATTGTTTCTTCTAGTGCAACTATGGGCATTCAATCAATTAGATTGCCTATTAAATAGGCTGCTGAAAATATCGGCCAAGGTCAATTTAAAATTACTGCTTATGCATATGTGCAAGATGATCCATCCACCGTAACAAATACTATTACTAGAAACTTTGTTATTATGGAAAATAATATTATTTATTTAACTACTTCTTTTGATGGCGATGCGACTTTGGGGTATCAAGGAGAACCTTTATCTATTCCTTTATAGCTAATTTATGTTGGTGGTTCTGATTTTATTATAGAGGGTCGATATGGAGAAACTCCAGATTTTGATTGGGAAACTGGTATTCCTACTGTTCCAGCGATGGCAGAATTAAATCGCGCGGGAGCTTTTACTTATCCAGTAACCTTTTAGAATGTAGGAACTTACTATATTAAATTTAAGGCTTCTAGCAATGCAGTAAGCGCGATAGGATATTCCGAAACAATTAAAGTAAATATTGAAGAAAAAATATCTAAGTATCCTCTACAAAGAGAAGATGCTTTAATAATACACTATAGCGCCAAAAAAGGACAAACTAATTCAACGAGTAAATATGTTTGGGAAAATATGAGTTCATAGAATGCTTCTGATGATGCAACATTAGTAGGTTTTAACTATTCTTCAAATGGTTGGGAAACAGAAGCAGTAAATGGAATAGAAGTACCTAGTGGCTATTTGCATTGTAGTGGAAAATCTTATGTGTCTATTCCTTATGGTTTTTATCAAAGTATTACCCAAAATTCTGGAGCTACTTTAGAAATTGTTTTTAAGGCAGTAGATATTGGTAGCGAATAGACTATTTTTTCTATGACTTATGCGGAAAACGCAGGTTTCTTTATTTATAAAGATAAGGCTGTATTGAATATGCCTTCATGGGGTATTAATAATTTAATAGCTTATTATAATATTAATGGCGTAAATAAAGAAGATGCTCCTTGTCATATTACTTTAACCATTGACCCTGAAAATAAATATGTTAAAATTTTTGCCAATGGGGTTATTGCTCGAGCAAATGCTGAATTAAATTTCAATGTAATTAATAATGCAACAAGAACATATATTAATAGAGGTTTATCAAACGCAGATCCTTAGTACGGAGTAACAAAAGTGGATTGTGTTAGAATGTATAAAACTTGTTTAACAGATACTTAGGTATTGCGCAATTATGTATATAATTTAAGAGATGAATTAAAACAAGCTGAATTATGGACAAAAAATTATTTAGACAGTGATTCTGATAATCAATTTCCAGAAAAAATTCCATATATGACATTCTTTATTAATAAAGATGATTGGGCACGTATGGATAAAGATAATCATAAACCAAAAATTAGAGTTACTTATCATGACCCTAATCCGCCTGAGGGCAATAAAACTGATTACACTTGGGATAAAGTTCAAACTGCTTGGCAGGGGACTTCCTCTATTGCTTATCCAGTTAAAAACTTTAAAATTAAATTACCTGAAAAATATAAATTAAAAGGTGATAAATATAGTTTAAAAGAGAAAACATTCTGTCTAAAAGCTGACTATATGGATAGTTCTCATTGTCATAATACTGGAACCGCGAACTTTATTCACTCTACTGGTTTATTAAGTAATTATGCTTTAACTCCTGCTCAAAGTAAAGAATTAAATATTTCTGTTGCGCAAGGTTATAAAGGATTAAATAATTTACCTGCTACTGATTTAAATGGTAATGAATTAATTAAACCAAAACCAGTTGAATTAAAAACAAGAACTTGTATCGATGGACACCCAATTGCATTATATATTTGTTTAGAAACAGATGAATCTGCGACGGATGAAAATAGAACTCCCGATGAAAGAGAATATGAAAATCCTTTATATTGGGGTATTTATAATTTTAATTTAGATAAAGGTTCTACTGATTCTTTTGGTTTAACAAGAGAAGATGATGATTTTTAGAATGTAACAAGTTTTGAAATTGCGGCGAACTCAGCTTACAGCGGCGGTGGTTTTAGAGCCTTAAGATTTATTAAAAAAATTAATGCTGAAGAATATGGATGGACTAGATGGAATGTTGGATTTATTAAAGATAATTCTGGTTCCTATTCGGCTAATCTAGAACAGGGCAATTATTTAAATATTACTAAAGCTTTAGCTAATGGAGAAATCGTTCAAGGTACTAGACAAATTTCATTTGTATATAATATTGATAATAAAGATAAAGTATTTACCGGTGTTTATAATGAAAACTTAAATAATATTAAAGGTGTTGCTGCGTTAGAAGATAAATATACTTCTACTGGTGTGCTTGACCCAAATGGAACTTATATTAAAATTTATCAATATGATGAAATTAATAATACTCTTTATATTGACCCAGATACTAATACAACTGTTGTATTAAGCTATGAAAATTATAACGTTTCAGGTTGGAGTTTTGATGTTCCTTTTGATTCTGTCGTTTATGAATTAAAAGATTAGTGGGAATTATATGGGGAATATGGTATTGCAACGGAAGAATTGCTTCCAAAAAATGCGATTAAATTAAGTTATGCTAATGCAAATAATGAGTTTAAATATATTATATTGAAAAATCCGGAAAATATTGATGCAAAATACGATTATTATGAATCTGATTTTGAATTACGTTATCCTGATGCAGATATATTCTTAACTAGTCAAGATAAACCTAATAAATTATATTGGAAAGAATATGACAAAATTATTGCTTTAGTAGAATGGGTGGACTATATTGGTATTGATAAAGCTAGTCATTTTACGAATGGGTTTAAAGAACATTTTGATCAAGATACTTTAATTAATTATTATTTAACATTAATGACAACTGGTATGATTGATAATTTTGGTAAAAACTTAATGATTGATACTTGGGGTTATAATAAAAATGGTGAAGTACCTTATCAATTATTTGAAGATAAAAATGGAAATATCTATCATAAAGTTTGGAAATTTATTTCTCAATGGGATGAGGATGAAGAATATTATTTAGATAATGGTGCTTATCAATATGGTTTAATGGATATAAATAATCCAATTGAAACAGAAGATGGAATTAAATACAACGTATATTCAACAAATGAGAATTATTCTATTTTAGGAGAATTAATTGAAGAAGCCAATTTTGGTGGCACTACAGATGACAGAATTACTGGATGGTATCATGAAATTGATATTTCTCAAATTATTTGGTATACCCACTTTTATGACTTAGACTCAAGTTTAGGCGTAAATAACTCTGGTATTTTATCTTTTGGTCCTTCTATTGAAATGAATGATAATTTCTACATTAATATGGAAAATCAGAGAATTCCAAATGCTCCATTTAATACTTCAAATTCCGCATTATGGCAACAATTAGTAATTAATTTTGATTCTACTATAAATAATCGTTTTACAGATTTATCTAAATCTATTTATTCTCTTGAAACATTTAAGAAATATTATTATAATGATATTATTGATACTATGGGTGAACGTATGTATAATGCGGATTCTGTTCCAAAATATTTGTCAAGAGAAGATATTAAAATTATTACTGGTGGTTAGACGCAATACGTTAAACCTTATACTTATGACCATTTAGCATTAGGAAATGACTGGCAAAGAATTTCAAAATGGCTGGGGCGCAGAATTAATTATTTAACTTATATGTATTTAAAAGATTTACGTGAAACCGCAGGTACATTTGAATTAAGAACTGAATCTCCAGAAAAATCTTATACTTTATAGATTGAATGTTATGAACCTTGTTATATGAGATTTTTATATCGCAATAATGTAGGTGAATATAAACGTGTAACAGGTTTTAATGAAGTAATTACTATTACGACTCCTGTTGCAGCAGGTGCAACTGACCAAGAAGTATATATTGATCCCCCAAGTAACGTAAAATCATTTAAAGAAGTTAGTAGTCCAAAATTAGGTTTTTCTACTGTTAAAATTGCTGACGGTAGTAAATTATTAGAATTAGATTTAGGTAATTCCTAGGGTTTAACAGAATTAACTATGCCTTCATAGGTATCTTTAACAAAAAGTATTAATTTATCTAATTGTCCTAACTTAGGTGGTTCTTTGGGCGGAGATAATTTTCCTTATCTTGAATATATAAATACAATGGGAACTAATATTATCTTTAATTTTAGCTCTACTGGTGGAGCTATAGAAACTGCTTTATTAGAAGCAACAGGCACTGAATTAAAAATTATCGATCATAGTGATTTAAAAAATTTAACATTGCAATTTACTTACGAGGAACCTCCAAATGAAAATAGGATTCATCTTGGGCATAATTGCAACTATAGTTCAATCACCTTGGATAACTGTTCAAATTCGGCTTTTTCATTAAGTATTAAAGGTAGATATAAAGATCCTGATGTATTAAATAAAGATAATTGGATTGAAGTGCCAACACAATTATATGAAAAATTTATTAATAATTATGGAGTTTTTTCATTATTTTCTAAAGTTAAAGATTTAACAATTAGAAATTCTTTAAATCCAATTGATAGTGAACAATTACAACCAAATGGAGAAATTTTATAGGTTAAAGAATTTACCGTTTCATTGCCTTTATTAAAAAGGTTAGAGCTAATTAAAACTAAATTTAATAAGATTGCTTTAGTATCTTCTAGCATGATTCATGATGGACAAACAGTATATACCGGTTATCCTGGCTGGGGCGGCAATCCAGAGGTAACTGTAGCAAATGGGGTTTATACTTTTACAGGCGATTCTAATTATATTGCGGAAAAAGCGGAGGGCATTATTGGTGATGATTCTATTAAAGAATTAGAATTTAGAGGCCCTTATCTTTCAGATTAGTCACCTTCTAATTCATTGCCAACTGCGGGAAAATTTGAATTTCCTTGGAGAATATATTTAGGGACAATGCCTAAACTATAGAGATTAAAATTTAACACTATATCAATTTCACCTAAAAAAATTACCTATGATGCAAATGGCGTAGACGGAGATCAATATTATTTAACTAGACCTATTTCTAATAATAATAACGTTTGGATACCCAATAGATTTGAATTAATTTTACCAGAACCTCCAAAGCCAAATATGATAACAGATGATTATCGCGGTTTAGAAATGATTTATTTTGGCCCAAGTGTATCAAATATTGATTTTACAGCTATTAGACAAAAAGATACAAATTTAGGCGAATATTATATTGAAGATAACTCTGCAGCTATTAAAACAGCGTATAATTGGCCTAAAGAATACTTTGAAACAATTCGCACGGGGGAAAGTAATACTTTAATTGGAGAAATTTATTTTCATCCTTTTAGAGGAGTAGATTTAAAAGGCTACTCTGATTTAGTTATGAACTTCCATAGTTTAAACAATATTATTGGTATTGTAGGCATGAATGCACTGAATATTAAAGGTATTAAAGAAAATTTTGGAGAAAAAGCATTTTCAGGATTTTTTGAAAATTGTAAAAAATTATAGTTTTTTCATTTTGCGGATAAAATAGAAAATGAAATTATTGGCAAAAAACCTAATATTTATAAATACAATAAATGGGATTTTTCGAATTGGTTTTCTCCTACCTTAAGTGATAATTTTAAAGATATTTCTAGAATGTTTAAAGGGTGTATATCTTTAAGTGATACTAGCTATTTAAAAGGAATTTTAAATCCAACAAATTCTCAAGGATTTAAAGTAGAAAATGCTGAAGCTATGTTTGAAGAATGTAATAGCTTAATGCAAGTTGATATTCAATGGCAAAATATTTTTTCGACTGTTAATAATATTAAAGGCATGTTTTAGAATTGCTTAAATCTTGAATTAGCGAATATTTTTATTTCAGGTATTGATGTTGAGAAAAAAGATTATTTAAAATCTTTAAAAAGATTATTTGCCGGATGCGTTAAATTAAAAGAGCAATCGATTATTTTACTAACAGACGCCTAGCCTGTAGAAAATGCTTTTAAATATATTGAAGATGTTTCCGAGATGTATTCAAATTGTGAATCTTTAATATCTATAGATTATAGCTTAACTTTTGATGATATTGATATTGATTCTAATGAAATTAATGTGTTTAATTTTAATAATTTAAAATATGCAACTGGATGGTTTAAAGGATGCAAATCTTTAGCAGAAATTAAATTTCCATTAATTATTAATTTTACGAAATTAGAAGATATGTCAATGGCTTTTTAGGATTGCGAATCTTTAAATTCAATTTTTATAGATTCAAAAATTGAATTATATGATGAAATTAAATCAACAAAAGATTTAGTATTAACCCAATTATTAGCTAATTGTAAAAAATTAACTTCTATTGGAGGATTAGCTGATGCTGATATGACAAGAGCTGTTTCAATAGAGGGTCTATTTACTAATAATACTGGTTTAATTGGAAAATTAGATTTAAGCAAATGGAATTTTGATATTGTTGAAAATAAAGCTAATAGATATGTTAATACTAAAGGATTATTTAGCGGATGCTCAAACTTAACTGAAATTATATTGCCAAAAATTTATACTAACAATTTAACTAATATGTTTTTTGGTTGCAATAATTTGGTAGCATTAGATGTATCTCCTGTTATCCCAGAAAGATAGATGTTAACAGATGGAACACGAATTGGGCCGACTGATTTTTCTTCGGTTTTTGCTGGTTGTAATAAATTGACAAATGCAACATTTAAAGGATATGAAAATTGGAATACAGCATATGGCACAAGATTTTCTGGTATGTTTGGTAATTGTGCAAGATTAGAATCATTAGATTTACGCAATTGGAAAATTGTTAAATCAGAAAATGCTGTTTCTATTGACTTAATGTTTAGAGGTTGTTCTGCTTTAAAAAATATTTATGGTTTAAATAGTTTATTTGGGACTTTTGAAGATGTATTATCTAGAACAAAAGGTGCTTATAATGAACAATTTTTTACAAGTGGGGGCGTTGTAGGTTTATTTGATGGGTGTCAAAATTTATTATTAGGTCAAAATGATAATAATTTAGCTGCTTGGGCGCGCATGGCAGTTAAGATATCTTCAATGAATGAAATGTTTTAGACTTGCTCACAATTAACTAATTTAAAATTAGTTTTTGCTAGAGGGACAACTAATCCTTCGACTGGTGAAGTTACTATTCCAGGTGGAGAAACTTTATATTGGGGTTCTGATGAACACTCTGGTGCTATGACAGAATCTAATATAAATTGTAAATTTGAAGCTTTATCAACTTTTGTTAACATGTGCGCAAATTGTAAATCATTAACTCATTTTGATTATTTTGGTGATAGCCATATTTCTTATGCGGATAATGCATTATATCAATATCCAACAAATTTATCTTCTACAACGCTTGGCTGTAGTAATTTAGTTAATTTTGCTTTTACCCCAATTGGGGCAGCAATGCATAATTTAATAGCTGATTTAACTACTACTTTTAATGGTTGTGAGAAAATGACAAGTATTACTTTTCCAAGTAGAACAAATAAGAATTTAGGAATTAAAAAGAATATGACTATTATTGGTGGGTTAACTGAAAATGATTGGAATAATTTGGCACCCAATATATTAACGTGGGTTTATGATTTTGAAGGAAATAATTATTTGCCTGATGAAAATGCAAAAGAGGGTAAATTGACTTTATCTAAAGCTGTTAAAGATTATGAAATAATGGCTAAAGATGGTGAATTCCGCCAAGGAATGAGCGCACTTGGATGGAATGTAGTTATTCCACAAAATTAAAAATAAAAAGAGGTTATTATGAATCAAGAAATTATTGGAAATACAGTAGTGATTACACCCTCTGAAGGCTATACTTTAGCCTTCAGAGGAGATCCCTCTAATATGACTTATGCTGAAATTTCTAGAAATAAAAATAGAGCATTGGACGATATTATTGAAGTAAAATTAACAAATTTACCTATATACGTCCCTAATTATGAAAAAAGCTTAACTCAAGAAACAAATTTGGACGAAATTAAAAAATATATAATATTGCAAACTAAAAATCTATTAGAAGAGTTTTTGGATGATAACCCGATTCTTTTTGAAGGACAATATTATAATGTTTCTTCTAATGCTTAGGGGCATTTAGCTTCAGTGATTAAAGCAGCGGAAAGCGCGCAAGAATTAGGCATTCCGTATACTCCAATGTGGAATGCGGTGGGTCATCAAAGAGAATATTATTCTTTAGAAACTTTAAAAACATTATTTATAGAAATTCAAAAATATATTTTTTAGTTCATAATTCAACAATAGCAAATGGAGTTGTAGATTTTATCTTTAAAAGATAAAGAAGAATTATTGAATTTTAATATAATATATAATAAGGAGGATTAATTAATGGGTTCTGTATATTCAGGTTATCCAAATGGACATGTCGGTCAAATTGACCAAACATTTACTGCAAAAGAAGATGTTATTCCTCTAATTCGAAAAAAAGATAACATTATTGATTATAAGGGATTATTAAAATTAGGAATTTAGACTGAACCGAATACAATTATGTATTTAAATGGTCAAAGAATTCGCATTGGCAAAACAGGTATTTATGAGTTAGATTATACTGTTGCCATTAAATCTCTTTATTTTGAAGTAGATACAACTGCTTTAATTGATTATGTTTGGTGATAAGGAGTGAAAATATGAGTAGCTTCTATGGATGTAGTGGCGGCTCGGGAAATGGCGGATCAGGGCCAGCGGGAGTAGGAATTAAAAGCGCCGCAATTAATGAAAAAGGCGAATTAGTTTTCGTCTATACTGATAATAGGGTCCAAAATTTAGGTGTAGTAGAAGGAACGGATGGAGGAACTTTTGTTCCTGTTATTGCAAATAATGTTTTAACTTGGGTTAATGATAAAGGACTTCCAAATCCTAAGCCATTAGACTTCAACGAAGTTCTTGCTAATAATAATGAAGGCGATTATTGGCAAGAAATTGAAGAAGTTGTGGATACATTGGGCTGGGGTAGTTTAGATAATTAGACTGCTTCTGCTACAGATACCGACTATATGTGGGGAACATTTTAAAGGAGGCTTTTTTTAAATGGCTTTAGTCAAATTTATGACAGGTTCTTCTGCGAATTTCCAGGCTTTAGCGCAGAAAGATGAAAATACTTTATACTTTTTAAATGACACTAAACAAATTTATAAAGGTGAAAATTTATATTCAAAAGCTTTTGAGGTTTATCCAGCATTACCTGCTACTGGTGGTGTAACTGGTGTATTATATGTTGAAACAAGTACTAAAAAATTATATACTTGGAATGGAACTTCTTTTATTGAAGCATTAGATGCTTCTGTAACTATTGATACAAAAGTTGAAGAAGCTGGAGCAAATGCAGTTTCTGGTAAAGCAGTTTATGATTTTGTAGCCGCTGAAATTGCCGCTTTAACAGGTGGTTCTTCAAACGCTTTCGTATCTTCTATTATTGAAGACGATAGCGCTATTGGGCAGTTTAAAGTTCAAAAGGGTACTGATGAACCAACTATAGTGAAAATCAGTTTAAATGGCTTAGCTTAGGCTCCATCCTATGATACTGAAACTCGTAAATTTACTTTCCCAGTAATTGGTGGAGAAGCGTTAGAAGTTAATTTAGGTAAAGATTTAGTGGTTAAATCTGGTACTTATGATACTGCAACCCAAGAAATTATTTTAACACTTGTAGATGATACTACAATTAAAATCCCGGTTGGCGCTTTAGTAGATATTTATACTGCTAGCGAAGATAAAACTGGTGCAGTTAAAATTACTATTGACAATGAAACAAATGAAGTAAAAGCTGCTGTAGTGGTAGATGAAACTACAATTAAAAATGATAATGGTGTTTTAAAAGCAGATTTCTCTAAATTAGCATTAGCTTCTACAGTTGAAGCTTTAACAAAACGCGTTAGTGACGCTGAAACAGCTATTACAAACTTAAGTACTAATTTAACAAAAGCTATTGGCGATGTTGACGCAATCGCAAAAGCTAACCAAGCAGCTATTGCAGACCTTCCAAACATCTACGCTAAAACAACTGATTTATCAGCTAATTATTACAATAAGACATCTATCGACAGTAAAGTATAGACTTTGACTCAGTCTATTTCTAGTGTAGATAGCGCTTGGAAAACCGCTTTAACATGGACAAATATTGAAGTTTAATTTTTATACGAGGAGGGCGTTAATGCTCTCCTTTTTTTTTATATCAAATTGGAAAGGTGGTATAAATACAAGTGGCATTGACCGATGGTATGACTGGTTTAATTAATTTTAAATCAGGAACATATGAAAAATATACGAATTTACCGGATACTGAAAAAGCTAACACAACCTTATTTGCAGTTGATGAAAATAATAAGTTGTATTTATATGCCGGAAAAAATCTTATCTATTCTAAAATTGATGTAATAGACAGTGTAGCTGGAGATAGCTTATTGCCGGTTACAAGTAGAGCAGTATACAACTATATGACTTCGGCTTTAGAAGTAATTGACGGGACAACAAAAGGTATAGTAGATGAAGATATGGTTCCAGGTCGTTTTTATTATTATGAAGATGGAACTTTAAAATTTAAATATGGTTTATCGCAGGCTCCTTTAACAATTCAAACTGGTAATAATATTACAGTTGAAAGTACTTATATTCCAACTGACTCAAATCCTATTAATGGGATTGGGGTTTCTGAGGCATTAAATACAATTTTTTCCTCAGTTTCTTCTTTGCCTGCTTCTGGTTATGGAGAAACTGAAAAAATTTATTGTTTAACAACAACTAATTCAAATGGGGATGTAACTAGTTCTGATTTATATTATTACCCATCAACATCAAGCTCTGCGGTTAAAATTGCTACTGGCGACGGATTTTTATTAACTTCTCCTACTAGCGCTCAAGTTATTGAAGAAGATTTAATTCTTTCTTCTGGTAATTTAACTTTAGCAACGGGGAAAATTTTAACTGTTGATACTATTCAAAAAGCATCTACAGAGACTTCTGATAAAATTAAATTAAATGGAGACTCTTTAATTATAGGTAGTTTAAATATTACAGACAGTTTAATCTCCATGGATGCGACTGCTACTAATATAACCGCCAATACGCTATTGAAAACTTTAAATTTAGAAGTAGATGGAACCATTACTAATGGAACAATTTTTTCTACATCTATGGCAATTGAGGGTGGCGCGGCAGCACAATTAAAATTAAATACGGCGGCAGAATTTTATTTTGGAATTAATTATTATTTAAAACCAGATAGTATTAATTTGCCGGGCGGCACTATTACTAGTGGATTAACTATTTCTTCTGGTAATTTAGCAGTTTCCACTGGCGCTATATCCGCGGATGATATTAATATTACAAATGCTTTTATGTCTGAAATAGACGCTGATAATATGCGTTGGGTGACATTAAAAAATAGTTTAGCTTTTGATTCAGCTCATAATTATTATATAGATAATAATGGTATTGCTAGATTAAACAGTATCACTTCCTCAGCTATGAATATTACAGGAAAAACAACTTTAGATAGTTTGGAAGTAACAACAGATACTAACTTAAATACTATTTTAACCGTAAATGGAAAAACTATTTTATCTAATGAAATTGCTACTAATTATTTTGATTGTACTTTAAACGAAGAAGGCATATCAGATAAAATGATTATGTCTAAACCATTATATTTTAGTTCTGGTAGTTATATTGACACAACTGGTGCAGCAGTTTTAGGGAGTATTTCAGGTAGTTCTTTAACTGTTTCTGGAAATGTGGCTCTAAATGGTACAACTAAATTAACAACCATAACAGATGGATATACTTTCGGAACATAGACATTCACTACCATGCTAGAAGGTGCTGGAGATGGAGAAACTGGTACTACAGTAACTGGCGTGAATGCTAGATTAATTTATGGCGGCCAATAGTTATTAACAAAGGCGGATATAACTGCAGCTAATGGTTTAGTTAAAACTGTAATAAATGGAATTTCTTCTACTGTTTCAACCTTAAATACAACTGTTACTAATAACAAAACTGCAACAGATGCAATGATTGTTATTGCTAATGCAGGCACAAATGGTGCGGCACCAGCGGCTGTTACTGCAAATACGAAAATATGGATTGATACAGCAGAAGGCAATGGCGTAATTAAAATTAAAAATGGTTCTGGCATTTGGACGCCTGTTTCATCCGTATGGACTTAATATATATTTTTTAAATAAAGAGGTGGATAATATATCTGCCTCTATTTTTTTTATCTAAAAGGAGTTATATTAAATATGGATTTTACAATATTTTTAAAAGAATTTTTTGAATTATGTATTTTTCCAAGTCTTTTGATTTTAGGTACTTTTATTGTTGATTGGTTAAGAGTAAAAACAGAAGAAATTAAACAAAATACTAAATCAGAAAAAGAAAAAAAATATTTAGATATGATTTATAATACAATTAAAGTTTGTGTTATAGCAACAAATCAAACCTATGTTGATAGTTTAAAGAAACAGGGCAGATTTGATACAGAGGCGCAAAAAAACGCATTTCAATAGACTTATGATGCAGTTATGCTTGTATTAAGCGAAGAAATAAAACAATATATTATTGAAACAAATGGTGACCTACAAATTTATTTAACTCAACAAATTGAGGCTATGGTAAAAAATAGCAAATAAAAATAACCCTCGACTAAATGCGGTCGAGGGTTATTTTTTTTATGCTTAAAAATTTTCCCAAATTTTTCCCAAAATTTTTGGTAAAAATAGATAAATTATTTGAAAGAAAAATTATATAATGTTGAAAGCCTTAAAAAATTTTTTATGGAGGAAAAAATATGGGAGTTAACTATCCAAATTATTATCAACAATCTTAGTATATTAATCCATATCAAGTACGGCCAACTTATATGGAACAATAGCCACAATATTAGTTTAGTGGATTAAAAGGGCGACCGGTTGCGTCATTCGATGAAGCAAAAGCAAGTATGATAGATTTTGACGGGTCAGTTTTTTATTTTCCAGATGCAGCTAATAAAAGAATTTATACAAAGTAGATTAACATTGATGGCACGTCTACAATTAATGTATATGCATTAGTCGAAGTGCCTGCGGAGGCACCAATTCAAGGAACTCCGCAATTAGAATTACCGAATAACTTAGTGTTTAAAGAAGAGTTTGATTAGGCAATAAATGTGCTAATATCGGAAATAGAAAATTTAAAAAAGGCAACTGAAGTTTAGATAAAAGAAGAACCTAAACAAACAGTTCCGCCCCTTAATATGAAATTTTAAAAGGAGAGAATCTTATATGACTACTAATGTAAATCCGATGCAATTAATATCTATGGTTAAAAAATCATAGAACCCGAAATAGTTTGTTTATAATATAGTAGAAGAAAATATGGGGAGCAATCCTTTATTTGCTAATCTTTTAAATCTCGCTAAATCTAATAATGCTTCTGAGATTGAAGCAGTGGCAAGAAATATGTTTAAAGAAAAAGGGTTAGATTTTGATAAAGAATTTAATACCTTTAAACAAAATTTTGGTTTTTGATTTAGGAGGAAAGTTATGTTTAATTCAGGTTCTAATTGTTATAGTTTAGCAGATATCGCAGCAGTTACCAATGGAGGCTATGGAAATGGTAATAATGGTGGCTGGGGCGATGACGCTTGGTGGATTATTTTATTATTTTTATTTGCAGGTGGCTGGGGTAATGGAAATGGCTTCGGTGGAAATGGCGGAGGCACTGCACGCGAAGAAATTGCCTATGGCTTTGATATGAATGGTTTAGAAAATGGCGTAAGAGGTGTTCAGCAGGGATTATGTGATGGATTTTATGCTATGAACACCAATATGTTAAATGGTTTTAATGGTATTCAGAGCACTTTATGCCAAGGCTTCGCAGGAATAAATGCTGGTATGAGCCAGGGTTTTGCTGGTATTAATGCAGGCATGAATCAGAATACTGCAGACATCATCCAAACAATTAATGCAGACACTATTGCAAATATGCAAAATACAAATGCTATTAATGCAGGCATTACAAACTTAGGCACTCAGTTAGCTCAGTGCTGCTGCGATTCTCGTTATGAAAACGCTAAAAATTATGCTGATTTAAGCTATGCTTTAGCTACTCAGGCTTGCGATACTCGCCGCGCAATCGCAGATTCAACAAGAGATATAATTGACAGCAATAATGCAGGTGTTCGTTCTATCTTAGACTTCTTAACACAGGATAAGATTGCAACATTAACCGCGGAAAATCAGTCCTTAAAATTCGCAGCTTCTCAGTCTGCTCAAAACGCTTATTTAGTTGGACAGTTAAAAGAGCCTTGCGCAGTTCCTGCTTATGTAGTTCCAAACCCAAATTGTTGCTACGGGAATTTTTCAACCTTTAACAATTGCGGTTGCTAATTAATTTAACTATCTTGGAGGTAAAATAAATAATGGAAATTACAGCTACAGCTTTATAGACAGTAGAAGAAAATGATAATGTCTTTTTTACAGATACTGCGGTAAAAAGAAAAAATTGCTCCTCCATATTCCATCGCGAAGGTAGTGGTCTGGTATCTTTACGCGGCATTGGAAATCAATGTCGCGCAAGATTCAGAGTTAGCTTTGGCGCGAATGTGGGATTACCTACTGGCGGAGTTCCCGCAGAACCTATTAGATTAGCTATTGCGATTAACGGAGAGCAAGTCCCATCTACGACGATGATTTCTACTCCTGCTGCAGTAGAAGAATTTAATAATGTATATTCAAGTATTTTTTTAGATGTTCCTGCGGGTTGTTGCTATCAAATTAGCGTAAAAAATGTTAGTGAACAAGCAGTGGATGTTCAAAACGCAAATTTAATTATTGAGAGGGTTGCATAATGGAAAGATTAAAAAATATGAAAGAAAGCTTAGTCAGTGCAGTGCAATCTCAGATTAGCGGGAATTTAGCATCTGTTGATGCAAAAGAACTCGGCGAAGCAGTAGATATGATTAAAGATTTGGCTGAAGCAATGTATTATTGCTCTGTTGTTGAGGCAATGGAAGAAAAAGACGTTCGTAAAGAAGAACATCATCATCATTATACCGAACGTATGATTCCATATGAATATCAAAGAGATATGGATAGACGAGATGGAAGAATGTATTATCCAATGATGTATTCCGAAGGTAATAGAGATTACCCCAATCGAATGGGAAGAACTTCTTCTAATGGCGGGCAATCCTAGGGGAATTACAATGGAGACTCTTCGCGAGGATATGTGACACATGACTGGGAATCTTATCCAATGAAAGTCCAAGATTATCGCGAAGGAAAAAGTCCAATGAGACGAAAAATGTATATGGAAGCAAAAGAAATGCATAAAGGAAAAGAAGTTCAAATGAAAGAACTAGAGCATTATATGAAAGAACTTAGTCAAGATATGACTGAAATGATACAAGATTCTTCTCCAGAAGAAAAATCAATTCTTAAACAAAAAATTACCGAATTAGCTGGAAAAATTAGCTAATGTTTAGAATTAATGGAGAAGAATGGCATATTTTAGCTACTTATCAGAATCATCCAAAATTAAAAAGACGAGATGGTAGCTATTCTGTTGCAGCTTGTGATGATGAAACTAAAACAATCTATATTGATAAAACTTTATATGGAAGCTTTTTAAAAAAAGTTTTAGCTCATGAAATCACTCATGCGGCAATGTTTTCTTATAATGTAGATTTAAGCTATGACTAGGAAGAGCTATTGGCAGATTTAATAGCAACCTATGGTGACGAAATTATCCAAATTACAAATACTGTTTTCTCGAAAATAAAAAATGGGGCATAATGCCCCATTTTTTTTATGCCCAATTATGACCAGTATTATTCATCTAATAGGCATGGCCTATACAAATAGCATCTGCGATGTCATCATTTACATCTAAATTATAATTATCTTTTACAAATTGAATATCTGCTTTTTTAAGCATTTCTCTTTTTATTCCTCGGCCAGTTTTAATTCCACAATCTTTGCGCCAAGTCCCAGGATAAATATAGTCCATTGTAATCTTAGGGTAATTATCATGAACCATGAACGCGATTGCGGCCTATGCCCACATTAAAGCACGATGAGTATTAGTGTTTAATCCAATAGAATCTTCGGGGCGAACTTCTTCGAGAATTAATTTATTAATTTTAGGGTATTCTTCTATTGTTTCTTGAATCTCTTTTGTTATTTTCTATATTCTTTTAATTAAATCAGAGGAGCTTGCAGTAATTAATTTATATGAAATTAATTTATTATTATCAAAAATTGCTAAACCTGTACTTTTAGTAGATACATCAAGACTCATTATCATTTTCTTCACCTCTTGTTTATAATATCATAAAAATTATTTTTTGTCAATAAAAAAAACTGCTAAAATTAATTAGCAGTTATTTTTTTTATTTACTTGTAGAACCGAAACCGCCATTTCTTTTTTCAGTTGCATTATCATCGTCTGTGATATGATATGGTAAGAAAATGCCTTGTCCGATACGGTCACCTTTTTTTAGATGAATATGAAATGGGGATAAATTAATAATCTGAAAGAAAATTTCTCCTTCGTTATCTGGATTATCATAATAATCTGCATCGATAACTCCAACTCCATTAGCCATAATTAGCCAATTTTTTAAAGGACATGAACTTCTTACACTTAATTGTAAATAATAATCACTTGGCATTGTGCATTTAACCCCAGTAGATACAAGGGCTGGTTTTGCTTGTTCTGCCTTAGTAATTTTTGCAACTTCTTCTAAACTTAAAGGTTCGTTGACAGGAACATTTCTTAATCTATTTCTAATTAAATAATATGGCTCAAGAATAATATCTTCCGCTACAATAAAATCATAGCCCGCGGATTCTGCGGTTGCGCGAGTAGGTAGATTAAAATCTTCATTTTTAAAACGACTAACTTTTTCAAATTTAAACATTAAAATGCTCCTCCAATTGCTAAATTAATATCTGCTTTTGATTCAGGTTCTTTTTCATTATTTACCACAATTTTAGCTTTTACAAGCTGATATTCTTCAACAATTTGACCTTTTTCTTTAATATATTTTTCGGTATAACTAAAACTTTCTAATTTACCGTGGTCTAAGTTAGACAGCTCTTCTCTTAATTCTAATACATCGTCAACATTTGGAACTCTATAAACTACATTATAAGATACTAAATATTTTTTCATATTAAACTCCTTCGATTTTAATTTTGTTCATTGAATATTTTTGATTCTCTATATTTTTAGCTGTTTCTCTAAATTCTGGTAAAAATTCAATTGGAGCATTTAAAAATACTTCATAATTTTTTACAGAATAACATACATCAACTAATTCTTCAATTCCATGATTTAATAAAGAATGAATATACATTGATTTAATATTAGTTTTAGTTACTATATCAATTTTAGAAAAAGTATCAAAAGGATTGAAATGAACTATAATAAAGTTATCTGATAAACTCAAACTTCAATCACTCCTGCCGTATAGTCGAATAATAAAAATAAGCTACATTCTCCATTATAAGAAATCCAAAATTCCAGCGCGGAGCCACTATCATCAAGCTCAATGCTTTTAATGCCGCCTAAATCTTGTGCAATACTCATAATTTCTGAAGTTAAATCATTAAATGAAAAATTAATAGAATTACGATGGAAAATTGTATAATATTTATTTTCATTGCTTAATAATAACCAATATTTTGAAAACGGGGTTTTTCGTTCTAAAAATTCTTTTACATGAACAGAAGCTTGACTTAAGGCTTCTTCGTCCATATTAGGCAATGAACCGTATCCTGCTTTATTAAATTCATATAAAGTCATATCCATAATTTTTCAACTCCTTTATACTATTATAACATAATTTTTTTCTTTTTTCAAATATTTTTTTATATCAATCACTCTTTGATTACGACTTCCCCGCATTTTAAGAGTAATATCTTTTTCTTCTTCAATAAAAGGGCCATCAATTAAATAATCAGTATTTTCAAATATCTCAAATAATAAATCTGTTTTTTCTAATTCTTCAAATACATATCCAGTCCATATATATACATTTACGCCGTAACTTTTAGCCATAGAAGCAAGCGTATAGGTGGTGGCTATATTTTCTTCACACAATGGCTCTCCACCTAAAATACATAAAGAACGTTTAATTCCATTTTTATTAATTTTATTTTGGAATAAATTTTCTAACAAATCTTCTGTTAATTCTTGCCCTCCATTATAATCCCATGTTTCTGGATTAAAACATCCTTTGCAATGATGAGGGCACCCTTGAAGATATATTGAAACAGAAATACCTGGTGCATTAGCTACATCATTATATTTAATAGTATTATATCTTCTTAGCATTTTTACTCTCCTATACAAATAAAAAAATAGCTACAACCAAATCATATTTAGTTGTAGCTTAATAAAAAATGAAAATTATAAATGAAGAACACGTTCATTAATTTCTTCAGTTCTACCTTGATTCCAGAAATTAGCTCCAATATAACCACAAGTTCGGCGTGCAACATTCATTTTATCATGATCCATATTTCCACATTGCGGACAACGCCAATCTAATTTATTACCTTCATTTATTTCAACAATTTGGATTTCTCCATCAAAACCGCAAATCTGACAATAATCAGATTTTGTATTTAATTCAGCATACATAATATTATCATAAATAAATTTAATAATTTCCAATACGGCTTCAATATTATTATTTAAATTTGGCACTTCAACATAACTAATTGCTCCGCCTGGACTTAATGCTTGAAATTCTGACTCAAATGCTAATTTACTAAAAGCATCAATAGGCTCAGTTACTTTTACATGATAAGAATTAGTAATATAATCTTTGTCTGTTACGCCTTCAATTATACCAAATTTCTTTTTTAAGCATTTAGCAAATTTATAAGTCGTACTTTCAATAGGAGAACCATATAAAGAGTAATCAATATTTTCTGCGGCTTTCCATTCTGCGCAAGCATCATTTAATTTACGCATAATCTCTAAACCCAATTCTTTTCCTTCTGGTTCAATTAATTTTTTCCCAATTAATTTATATACACATTCCCAAAGACCTGCATAACCAAGAGATAAAGTAGAGTAGCCATCATGTAATAATGCGTCAATTTTTTCGCCTTTTTCTAATCTTGCTAATGCCCCGTACTGGAAATGAATTGGAGAAATATCAGAAGTAGTTCCTTCTAATCTTTCATGTCGAGTCTGTAAAGCTAAATGACAAATGTCTAATCTTTGATTTAATAATTGCCAAAATTCATTAACAGAAGATACAGAACAGGCTACATCTACTAAATTAATAGTAACTACTCCTTGATTAAATCTGCCATAATATTTAGGAGTATTTGGAATATAATTTTTCGCTTTCGCAATATTATCATATCCGCAACCACTGCGGTCAGGAGTTAAGAAGCTGCGGCAGCCCATACATGGATAACAATCTCCTTTGCCTTCCACTTCGCCTTTTGATAATTTTAATTTTTTCATCATTTTTTCAGAAATATAATCTGGAACTAAACGTTTAGCAGTGCATTTTGCAGCTAATTCAGTTAAATACCAATATTTTCCGTTTTGCATATTATCTTCTTCTAATACATATAATAATTTAGGAAAAGCAGGAGTAATCCATACACCAGCTTCATTTTTAACGCCTTGAATACGTTGTTCTAATACTTCTTCAATAATTAATGCTAAATCATTTTTCACTTGACCTTCTGGGACTTCTCCTAAATACATATTAATGCTTACAAAAGGAGTCTGTCCATTTGAAGTATTTAATGTATTGATTTGATATTGAATAGTTTGAACTCCACGTTTAATTTCTTCTTTGACGCGTTTTTCAGTAATCTGCTCAATTAAATCAGCTTTTCCTGCAATTGGGAGCCAAGCCATATCTAGCTCTTCTTCAACTTGTTTTCTAATTTTTTCTCTTGATATATCAACAAAAGGAGCTAAATGAGAAAGACTTACCGTTTGACCTCCATATTGACCACTCGCAACCACAGCCATAATTTGAGTCGCAATGTTGCAAGCTGTCGCGAATGAATGAGGTTTCTCAATCATAGTTTTATTAATTACAGTGCCGTTTTGAAGCATATCTTCTAAATTAACTAAACAACAATTATGAATATGTTGAGCGAAATAATCTGCATCATGAAAATGAATTTCACCTGCGTCGTGAGCCTCTTTAACTACTGTTGGTAATAAAAATCTACGAGTTAAATCTTTACTAACTTCGCCAGCCATATAATCTCTTTGTGTTGAAGCTACAATAGCATTTTTATTAGAATTTTCTTCTTTAATATCTTCATTTTCTAATTCAATGAGTTTTAAAATACTGTCATAGGTATTAGAAGTTTGACGAAGAATTTCTTTTTTATATCTAAATCTAATATAAGAACGTGCAACATCTTTTCGTTCTGAACGCATTAAAAATTCTTCGACTAAATCTTGTATTTCTTCTACTGTTAAATTTTTTTGTTCAATAATTAATTCTATTTCTTCAGCAATATCTTTTGCCGTATCAGTTTCATATAATTGTTGGTCAACTTCGAGAAAAGCTTTATTAATTGCTATAACAATTTTTTCTTTGTCAAATGGTACAAAAGTTCCATCTCTTTTTATTACAAACATCAAACTACCTCCGTTTTTTTAGTCTAGTACTATATTTAGTGTTTGAGGTAAATAAATTAACTAAATCTAGCCTTAATAGCGGCCACATTTAGTGGTAAGTCTGCGGCGGTATTATTAGATAAATATATAATTGGAGTATATTCTCCAAAATCTAAATCAGAAAAATCTTCTTTGTCAGCCTTATAACGTCGAATAATCTCATCTATGTCAGGATTTTCTTCTCTGTTTAATTGACGAATTATTCTGGTTTTAGCAGGTACGTCTAAGTAATATACAAATAATTTAATACGAGGATCTTCTTTTAATGCTTCAATTCCAGCGGGATTAAAAACTCCTACATTAATATTATTTGCATCCAAAGAAGAAATCATTGTTCCATAGCACCAATCATTAAAAATTGTAGCCTCTAGCATATCCCTATTTAGAATCTTTAAAGCGAAATCCTCATTGCTTAAAAAATAATAATTTTTCCCATCTATTTCACCTTCACGAGGGGGTCTAGTCGTACAGCTTACAATATTATTCCATCCTGTTGCTTCAACCAGCTCGCGGGCTAATGTATCTTTACCAGAGCCCGCTTCGCCGCAAATTGCAATTATATTATATGTTAACAAATTAATCCTCCTCATCGTATCCCATTGCTCTTTCATGCCTTAATTGCAAATCTCCATCTTCGAATACTTTATCAATTTTATATAATTGATGTCCGCCAGAACTTGCATATTTTTTAGGCACAAATTCATCGCCTCTTCTGATGCCTTGAACCATAATCATATTCCCTCTATTAAACCAAGAATGTTCAATTACTTTTTTAGTACCATCTTCTTGTTTTTCAGAAATACGTTTATCAAATAAAGAAAAATATTCTTGTCTAAATTTAACTGGTACAACACCAGAAGTTGTTAATAGATAAACAGTACTTTTAGTTTTATTTTTAGCAATACAAGTACCGCAAATCTTATGCAATTTATAAATTGGAATTTCAGCTTTTCCTCTTTTAATAAATGTTTCTATAATTGGCTCTTCTGGTAATAATTCAAAATCAATAATACCGTATTTATAAATATTCGCATTTTTTAATTCATGGTCATGGTAATAAGTACACATAACTTCCATTTCCCAAGCGGACAAAGAGCCTTTCGCGTATTTATTCCAATCCTCCATAAATATAGCCATATTTAATTCTTCTAATAAAGATTCTTTGTTTTCATTAATCCAATTTCTAAAAACATCCATATATGACTGATATACTTTATCCCAAGTCTTAATTTCAAGATATTCATTTTCTTTAATTAAATGTAATTGGTTAATTTCTCCTAGAAAATCAATTGCTCTTTCATCAAGAGTATACCAAGTAGGATTAATTTTACACACAGATTTTAAATAACGAGTAAATTCAAATACTCTTTTTTCTAATTCAAATTCCTGCGGAATTAAATCCATTTTAATTAAACCATTTAAATTTTGCAATGTTAATCTTTTTTTACGGTCGCAAGTCATCCAAATATATTTAACCATAGTCTTATATCTAGATTCAAATTGATCAAATGCGCCACTTTTAATTAAAGCAATCATAGACTGTCGGTTTGGATTTACTTTATTGTAGAAATCTTCCATTGAAGTATAAGGTCTATTATTAATAATAGTTTCAATTAAATCATCGCCAACATTTAATAAACCTTTTAAACCAAATAAAATTTGATTATTTGCAACATCTGGTTTAAACCCAAAATCGGAATGATTAATATCCACCAAAGATACTTTTACGCCTCTGTTAGAGATATCTCCAATTGCTTTTGCAATTTTACTGTAGTCAGTAGCCTCATCTTCTCCCATTTCGCTCGCGCCACTATTAACAATTAAACAAGAAGTATTCCAATAAATAGGATTAAATTGAGTCGCTAAATATAAAGTTTGCATCCCGATAAAAGAATAAGCAAGAGCATGAATAATACTAAATGAATCAGTAATTCTATTGTTTCCAATAGGACTAGACTATATCTTAATATAATTTTATTATATAATATCTGTTTCGGTTCTCATAGACTTCGTTTCCTAAAATCTAGGTATGTATCAATAATACCCCTACTCTCCTGCTCATCACTTAGGAGATAGTCGTTACAGGTTTTCTTAATGGATAAGTAAGTTTTTTATCTTTAAAGGTTTCACCCTTATTTATTCTACGGACAGTTTCATTAGAAGTTTTTGTCATTTGAGCAATTTCTACATTTGAGTAATTTGTATTTAATAATAAGTCTTTAATTTTATCTGCTCTAATTTCATTTGGAGTTTTTGTTCTAATTGGATAAGTAGGATATAAGCCTTTTCTTAATGTTCCTGCGTTTATTTTCTTCACTGTTGAATATCCCATACCTAATTTTTTAGCAATTTCCGCCAAAGACAACGGAGAATTTAGTAATAAATCAATTAATTCATCATAATCTTCATCTGATTTATAATGTTTATATAACGGATATTCTTCATCTTCTTTTGCGAAAAATAAACCATAGTTTATATTTGAGATAAAAGTTGGACTTATTTGATACTTTTCTTGGATATCAAAGTAAGGCGCACCTTGTTTTATCATTTCTTTCACATCTTCAATCTCTTCTTGCGTTAATGCTGTACTATGATTAAAGTTGTTACCGCCGTAATCTTTATTATATCCTTTACCCGTTTCACAGAAGCTTTCTTTTTTTTCTATCCAATATTGTTCTCTTAAATTTACTTCTCTTATATCATCCGTATAAAGAGTTTCTAATAATTCAAAGTCGAAGTTTTCCCACCCGTATTCTCTTACTTTATAATGAAATAAATCATTATAAGTAGGAGAAGCGACATTGAAAGAACAAGATTTATGTTCCCTATTTCTTCTTTTATAATTATTTGTTTGTCCAATATACTTATGTTGATTAATTTTATTTGTATAACAATAAATATAATACATATAAAATCTCCTTGTATTTTATTTAATGTCATAACTATCCATTAAGAACTTCCCACGGTATTAGCATGACATCACAGTTAGGATATATTTTTATATCCTCTATGATATTTTAGCTTTCACCGTTAGCTAATTAATAAAAATTAACCAAAATTTTATTAATTAACCCCACTGATTAGTGGCAAAGATATTTAAGGGCAATCATTTTACCCCATTTGCGGGCCGATGCCATATTTCCATACATACTGTCCTAAAACAGGACTTTTTGCGGAATTTAAAATTTTATCTTGCAATTCTGGAATTTTATCCATTTGCTTTTTACCGACAATTTTTCTTGCTGTATTAGCTTCTTTTAAGGTAAAACCGCAAATATTTGGGTCTTGCAAAATCATCATCATTTGCTCTTGGCTTGGTGGTACTCCATAAGAACGCAAAAAATATGGCTCTAATGATTTCTGTTCTTCTTTTGATAAACCAAAATCATCCATTTCCTTATACCATAATGAAATATTATTTTTAAATCTTACATATTTATCAAGTGGGCTTTCTGCCCCTTTTTCCGCAGTCATAAGTCTCATTAACCCATTCGCGTCAGACATTTCAAGTGGATTTTGTGGACGAATTTTTTTAGCAGCTTGCGCGCCAACAGAAGAATCAAACTGGAAACAACTAATAACTTCATTATTAGCTAATGCATCCCACATTTTTTTATCATCTTTTGGTAATACATTAGGATGTAAGTATTTATTATAAATTTCTCTTAAAGATAATTCTTTTTCAATTTCGCCATCTTCTTGAAGTAATTCAATTGTTTTAATAAAAATATCCTGAACGCTTGTTAACAAAAAATCATATTTAACAAGACCCATCCATTCCGCATCATGTAAATCGAACTGTGTAATAATTGCTCCTTTAGGAGTTTTCATTAAAGCGGTTCTTGCGTAAGTATCTTCTTCTAATAAAATAATACCAGAAGCATGGCTACTTCTTTTATTAACAAGCCCTTCAATTTGAACCATAATATCTAATAAACCTGGATATTTATTTACTTCTAAAATAAATGGATTTACAGGTTTTCTATCTTTTGCTGGATTTCCATAAACAACATCTTTTAAAGGCCATAAGAACCCACGTTCGCTTGGAACAAGAGAAGACATATATTGTGCAATATCTACATCAATACCATCCTTAAACTCTTCGCTTCGGTATCCTCGGCAAGCTGTTAAAATCGCAGATTTAGTTGTTTCTGTACCAAATGTTGCAACTTGAACTAAACCTAAATCTCCTCGCTCTTTACGGATTTCAGAAAAAATTGTTTGAATTTTAGATGGTGCTAAATCCAAGTCTACGTCTGGCATTTCCGCACGTTCATCATTAAGATATCGCCAGAATGGCAAATTCCATTCAATAGGGTCTAACTGAGTAATACCTAAAAGATAATGATTAAGAGCCGCGCATGCACTACCACGACCTGCGCCTACGGTACTGCCGCACTCCCAGAATAAATCAATATAATGTTTTAAAGTATTAGGGTAAGCAAAAACGCAAGTCTCTAATTTTTCACCAATAACTCGTTTTACTCTTGCTTCTTCCTCTAATCTTTCAATATATAATTCATTATCCAATAATTTTTTAGCTCGTAAACTATTCCAACATTCATTTACCCAATATCTTTCTTGAGGTTCTTCTGATTCAAATAAAGATTTTAAAATAGGATAATCAATATCTATATTTTGTTTTGGATAATCTGGAACTTCAATTTCGGTTACATGCTGTTTTTTCTCTAAAGAATAATAGCTAATTTTATTTTTAATATTTAATGAAGTATTAAAAATATTTTGAATAACATCATCGGTATAGCTTAATTTTAATAATTCAATAGTTTCTTCTGTATCTATTAATCGCGCAAATTCATAAAAAGAATCTACTTCTCGTTCACCATTTTTAGAATTTAAATATGCTTTATGGACAAATCTATCCTCTTTTGTTAAATAATGGGCATCTGTGCCAATTGTAATTGGAACTGCAAATGCTTTAGAAATACTTAAAATTCTTTTGTTAACTGCGATTTGTTCTGCATTATTACTTGGAGCGCATTCTAAATAAAAATCATCTCCAAATACTTCTATGCAAAATAGCATAAAATCTACTATTTGTTGATTGTATTGTTGAGCAGCTTCAGTATCGCCACGCTTCTCAGCTTCTTCTAATTTTAGAATAGATGACCCTAACTCGCCACCCATACAAGCTGTAGTTGCAATTAAATGACCTTTATAGTTAGAATAAATTTCAGATAATTCTTCCTTTAATAAAGGAACTCTTTCCATCCCTCTATCAAAATAAGAATTTAGCCAAGCTGTTGAAGATAATTCTCTTAAAGCCTTATGTCCAATTTCATCTTTTGCTATTAAGATAAAATGGTAATATTTTTGACCATTTTCTCGTTTATCAATTAAATAAATCTCATTTCCTAATGCAATTGTAAAATCTGGATTGGTCTCATGCAATTCATTCATAATTTTATTAACCTGAACATGCGCAGTTAAGGCTTCATGGTCAGTAATAGCGATTCCTGCTAATCCTAATTCAATAGCTTTATTAATTAAATCTTTTGGCTTATTAATACAATCTAAAATTCTAATATTACTACCTTTGTCTGTATGACTATGACAATTAAAATACATATTCAGAAACCACCTACTTTTTTCATTATATATATATTATATCATATTTTTTATTATTTGTCAATTGATTGTTTTATTAGTTTATTATTATATTCTTTTAGTAATTTATCTAAAGTAGGGCGAGAAATTTTCAGCTCTTGTGCCATTTGAACTTTATTGATTTTCCGAGTCATATATTTATTATAATATTCTTGAAAAAGATTTTCTTCAATTTCTACTGGTTTGCGCCCTGTAAATTTTCCTTCGGCTTTAGCTCGTGCAACTCCAGCCATTTGTTTTTCTTTCCATTCTTTAGTTAAAACTGTTTTAAAATTATGCACTTTTGCATGACAGTCTCCACATAAAGTAATTAAATTACTTTCATTATTTGTCCCGCCTTTAGCTAAAGGAACCACATGATGTAACTGCAAATTTTCAGTACTCCCACAATTTGCGCAAACTTCTTTATATATATTTTTTTTATTTAAAGCATTATATTCTTTTCTACCTTTAGATTCATTATATTCCATGTGTATATATTCACCTCAAGCCTTTACAATAGTAATCTTATCTTTCGCTCTTGTAATGCCAGTATATAACCATCTAGCATGCTGGTCTCGACGCAGTATTTCTTCAAATAATAAAACTTTCCCATATTCACTACCTTGAGATTTATGACAAGTAATAGCATATCCATAATCAAATTCATGTAGTTTAGTAAATTTAGGAATTCTAGCAGTAGGATAAGTGTTTCTAAAAGATTCGCCAGTTAAAAATAATTGATAATCCATATTTAAATCATAAAAATTAATATCCAGCGGGACGCTATCATCAAAAGTATCTGGCGAAAAATTTGCCATCATTTTAGTTTTAAATAAATAATCATCGGAAAAATGAATATTATGAAGGGTGCCAATTGCGCCATTTACTAAAGCATCGCCATATTCATTAATAATATCCCAATCATTATTTAAACAAATAATTTTATCTCCTTCTAAAGGAAGAGTCGAATATTGTTTATCCCATAATAATTTACGATTAAAGGTATTAATATTCTTGCGAGTTTCATTTTTCCCACAAATAATCTGATCTGCCCATCCATACATACCACTCACTACATCTTTTGTTTCAACAATATTAATTTCAGTGCCTTTAAACTTGCGAAGTGGCTTGCCTTCACGTACACTCATGCTAAGTCTAATAATTTCCGATTCTGCTGCTTGACGCATAATTTCATCAAGGAATACGTGAGGATGGTCTAAAACTCCATTGGATTCGCCAATAGGAGGCAACTGACCTGGGTCGCCCAATGCTAATACATGAACCCCATGCGACATTAATAATTCCCACATATCTTTTGGAAGCATAGAAATTTCATCTACTACAATTAATCTATAAGGCCATAAATCTGGTCGAGGAATATGAACAAAAGAACGTCCTCCATTGCGAGGAAAAGTTTTATATAATAATTTATGCGCAGTTTGAGCATTTGGGCACCCTTTTTCTCTTAATACTTGTGCTGCTTTCCCCGTAAAAGAAACATAGGCAACATTCTCGTTTGGAATTCCTAATTCTGCGATAATAAATTTAATAAGTGTGCTCTTCCCTGTTCCAGCATAACCTGCTATACAAGTGTAAGGCTGATGCTCTTTATAGCGAGAAACAGCAATTTTTAAACCAGTATATTGTTTATTAGTTAATTCCATAATATTCCACTCCTATTTAATTTATTTTTTTCAAGGGAATTAATTCATTACTATATTTTGCTCTTAAAATTTCGTGGAGGCTTTTTTGATTCTCCGTGTCTGTCCTGATGTTGTCTTCTAATATCATTAATCTTGCATTTAATTCTTCTATTTTTTCAGATATTGAAGTAATATTCTCAGATACAAGATCAACAGCAGAAATAGAAGCTATTGAAGCAGCATTGTCTATTCTATAATTAATCTCAGAGAATGGTTGCTCATTAGCCAAAACCATGTCACCTATTACCTTTATAACTTCATTATCCATCATATCTTGTGTAATTAGTCTTAATTTATCGGGTTTACATGAATTTTCAAATGGATTATTTATAAATATTTGCTCATCATAGCCATCTCTATGACAATATACTTTAAATTCTTTTCCCATAAAATCACCTATAAATAAAAATAAGGGTTGAAGGAAAATGAAATTCCTTCAACCTTTATATTTAATTCACAAAGTACTCATATGCTTTAGTCGCGTTAATTTGTCTTTGCTTATAAGATGCTTTTCCACATCTTTCATAGCATTTCGCGAAAGCTAAAGCTGCATCTTTTTCATTTGTTAGATTATAAAATTTAGTATAATCAAAACCTTTTTTATATTTAGAACCATAGGTATTTAATTCATAACGAATTGAACTCGTTAAAAAATTAATTTGTTGGTCTAATGAAGCATCCCATACATACTGTTTATAGGTTTTACTCCATTGACAAATCCCATAATATCCATTTCCTTTTTCCCACCAATGAATATCCAATGTTTGTCCGCCAACTTCTGCCATAATATTACCCATAATACCTGCGCAGACATAATCATTAAAACCAAAACTTTTTAGCTCTTTCCAAATCTGCGTTGCAGCGGGATATTCAAGAGCTTTTTGTTTCCATAATTCCTCTTCTTCTGCTTTTTTAATCATATCATATTTATTTTGATAATATGATAAATAAGTTTCAGTAATAATTAATTTTTCTTCTGTTTCAACATAAACAGGAGAATAACTTAACCCTAATTTATTTAATTCTTCTATTTTTTCTTGAAACATTTCTTGCTCAGTTTTATACACTTCAATTAAATTTAATAATTCTTGTTTATTTGAAGTTTCAGTAAATTTAATAACAGTTGTCTCAGAAGGGATGTAAGCTTCCGAAGTTGTAGTATTTGCAATTACTGGAGTAATCCATATCATAAAAATAATTACTGCCAACATAATTACAAGAATAGTTTTTTTCATAATAATTTTCAACTCCTAATATTACTATTAGGTCTATTGTGCATTATTAGAAATAGTAAGCTGTTCTTCCTACAATTTCGTAATCTTCAATTATAATTTGTGGGTGGATTTTTCCATTCCATTCGTTTCGTTCACATTTACCAACGACATTAATGGTTACACAACCTAATTCAGAATATAAATTTTCATATTCCTCATTAGACGACCTGAATTTGATTAAACTGCCTCCATTAGGCAAGGTTATCTTTAAGGTTGGATTTTTATCTTTTGACATTAATGTAATGTTATCTTTTGATATTTTTACATTTTCAATCGCGATAAAAGGTTCCGGAACCCCTTGGCCCCATAATGATTTCATATTTGCTACATCTAAAACAAAAGAACCATCTACATTATCAAAGTCATAAATACAATCAACTTTATAATATGGGGAGAAGTCAAAATCAGCTAATTCAATATTTGCACATTCGATAAAATCATCTAATCTACATTGAGGAATACCGGCACCGAATGCTTGGGCATGACCTTCAGCGTAATTCGCGTATCCGCTATTATTAACAAATTCTTTAAAATTGTTAAATTTAGATTGATTACTACCTCGCGCGGAACCCTCATACATATGCTCAGTTTTATTTAAAAGCATAACTGGTTTTTGATATTTGCTCATTAAAATATTAGCGATTAAACCAGTTAAATTTTTATTAACTTCGCCTGTATTTAATGGTATAACTAAAAGTTTATTTTTTAATAGCTGATTTTCTTCTATTGTTTGTTCAATTTTATTCAAGCTTTCGTCTCGTGCTTTAGTTTGTCTATTTTTAATGTTTGCGCAACTACGACAAGCTTGTTCTACTCTTGTCTCTGTTTGACCCTTACATCCTCTTTTGGTCGAAGGCACTTGTTCATATGCCCGATGGTCAAGCATAGACTCGAATAATGTAAGCTTTTCTTCTTGCGAGCCAACGCGGGTTACTGCGTTTACAAATGGCGCGACGTAAAAAGCTACTCCATCAGCAGTAATTGATTTGCCTATTTTAAATTCAGCTTTTGCAACCATGCTTTTGAAGTAAGGATTTTGAATTTGTTGAAGACCTTTATTGACCAAATGTTTTGTTTCAAAATTTCTTAAATCCATTACATCTCCGATTATCCCTAAAGCTACTAAGTCTAAATATTTATCAGCGTGTTTTGTTCCTAATAAAGAGTCAATATAGGAACAAAATTTATAGACTACTCCAACCCCAGATAATGTTTTATTTGGATAATCACATAATTGATTATTAATAACACAAGCATCTGGAGAAATTTTTTCAGCTTCATGATGATCGATTACCAACACGTCAATTCCTTTTTCTTTCATTACTTTATGTTCCTCATAATCATTAGAACTAGAATCTGGTAAAATAACTAATTTTACATCTTCTGGTACTGTTTCAGGAATTAAACCATGTTGTTTCCCTGTGTGGACTCTATAATAAATATTACTTTGAGCAAAAGCAGGGAATAGACAATTCAAATAATTAATCAGGACAGCCGCAGAAGTATAGCCATCGCAATCTGAATCTATTTGAATTAGAACATTGTCTCTTTGCTCAATATGTCTGATAAGCATTACCGCGCCTTCGTGAATATTAGCTAATTCTAAAGGATTAATAATATCATTATCAGTAGTATTTAAGTAGTGTTCTACATCTTCTAGAGGTATTCCTCTATTGGTTAAAACTCGTTCTACCGCAGTTAATTTAATATCTTTTTCTTGCGGGAATTCTAAGTTATATAGTTGATATTCCATAATAGGATTCAACCTCCTTTCATGAGAACACCACTAAATACTTTAAGTTTTTTATTAAATAAATTAAAAATCTTTGATACGGTTTTCTAATAAATACTCAAAAGTTCGCCTCCCTTGATCGATTGGACTTGATTTATAGGGAGTTATCATTTCTTTATCAAATATAGCCGTTATCCTAATTCTATTACCATATTTCTTTTTAATATTAATAATTTTATTTGTTAATCGTGTAAATTCATCATCACCAATTTCTTTAAATTGTCTATCAAAAGCGATAACAACCTCTTTAACACCCAATTGTTCTAATAAATCAATTTGATAATTTGAAATACTGCTTCCGCAACAGGCCACTGAAATATCTTTGTCCATACCATATATTGTTTGATACATTAAACAGGATTTCTCAGATTCAAATATAATTGCGGTCTTGCTTTTTTCAATATTTTTCTTACTTTTGTTTAAATTATATAAATTAATACTTAAAGGATGATTATATAAAATATGATTGATATAAAGAGGGCGATATTTCCCATATCGTTCCCCATCTTCATCGATTAATGTTCTACCTCTAATTCCTATTAGTTTTCCATTAATGTCAAAATGAGGAATAGTAATTTGTTCATTTCCCGGATAATATCCAATTAAATTTTTTCTACACACTTCTAAACTAATGCCTTCTTGTTCCCAATTAAAAATTCGAGGATAAGAAAATCTTGTTAAAATAATAGGATTAATTTCTTTAATTTCTCTTATTTGAGAACCATGATAGTAATCATTATTTTTATAATTATATCTTTTAAGTAAATCCCAATCTTTTAAACCTTGGATTTTATCTTCTGGACGTTCACTTTCTGAAAATCCAAAAAATTCTGCAATATAACACATTGCATCATATAATTCCCAATCTAAATGCTTTTGAATTTTCATAGCTTTAATTACTAAATCAAAAGCATCAAAAGTGTCATCACAATCTGTGTAACATTTAAATAACCCACTATTTTCATAGTAATAAAGTTTGCGGGAACCTTCGCCCGGCTCATTATGACAAATTGTCTGAGAGACTAACCCGAATGAAGTATATTCAGGTTCGCCTCCCAATTCAACAATTAAATCGTAAATATTTTCTACTTCCAGCTGTTCCCTTAGTTCGTCTTTATTATAATAACCAGCCATTAATATACAACAACTTCAACACAAGTGCCTTTTAAACCATATTCTTTATTAATATAATCTGCGGCATAAATATAAGGGTTCATTGATTTTTCTTTTCCCTGTCTTGTATTAATAATAGATTCAAAACAAGCTTTAGACATTTTATATTTATAATTATTAACAATATTTTTCATAATCTCTTCTCCTTAAAATGCACCTGGTGCATCATCTACTATAACCTTAATATCTTCAATAGTTACCATTTCGTGATTAAAAGTTGTGCAAAACATAGGATTAATGCGACAAGTCCCTAAATCTGCATGACACCATAAATAAACACCTTTATATCTACCTCTTCTATTTTTATAGATAGACATTTTAATATTTGGGATTTTAAATCTTCCTGTGTCTAAAATAGGTTCTAATTTAACTAAATCTTCATCAGTAGGAGTCAATAAAATCATCCCACAGTCAATTTTATCGGCAATACTTTTCGCCCCACGTAATAAATTTTGGTCCGGAGTTTCTGATGCTTGATAAGAACCATTTAACTGTGTTGCTGAAATAATAAATACTCCATATTGATTGCAAATATCTTTCAAACGAGTAGATAACATAAATAAAATATTATCTTCTCGTAATTTAACTCCTCCAGAGCGACGAGTAATTTCTTCAAGAATTTTCATACTTGTATGAATATAATCATGACAAATATATTTTACATCATGCTCACGAATATTTTTCTTAATTTTATTTTCAATATCTTCTAATGAAAAATCCGGTAATAACTCAATCCATAAATTCGCTCTTTTTAAAACTTCTGCTGCATGAATAACTCTATCTCTTTCACCTTCTAAATAAGTGCCATTTAAAATATGTTCTTCATTTACATTAGAGATAAAAGCCATCATCATAGTTTGAACTTCAGATAATTCTTGCTCTGTTGAAATATATAATGTAGGATGACTTTTACCATTTTTAATCCAACCAAAATTTTCATCATATATTTCATCACAAGAAAAATAGCAAGCATCCGCAATCATACTTCTTGATTTACCAACACCTGTCGCCGCGGACCGCAAATAAAACTTTTTAAGTCTTGCACCGCGAGTTACTGTATTAATTAATCTACCATATAAAGGAATTCCAATTTCAGGATTTTGTTCCAAATCCTCGATTAATTCGATCATTCCTTCTCCTGCTTGCCATCCGTCACCTTTAGCTTCATCGACATATTTAATTCTAATTTCATCAATTTTTAAATTAATTACGTTAGAAATATCTTCTAAAGATGACATATCTAACCAATCTTCTTGCTTTTGTTTTTTATCTAAATCAAGAATATTATCTGGGTCATATAAATCTCGAACATCTAATCCAATTTGATCATATGCTCTTAATAAAGTCATTTTCTTTAATCTACTGTAATAATAATTAAACGTATCAGCAGTTGCAATTTTAGATACTTGCGTTAAATATTCAATTCCTTGATTAGTTTCAAAAACCGCTAAAAATTTAGGTCTTACAGATAAATAATCTATAATAGTATCAATAGTTACAGCACTGTCTTGTTGAAAAATATTATAAATGCTACCAAATACAACTTTATGAAATTCTTCTACAAAATCATTTTCAGTAATAATATATTTATCAGTTATATCTAATAATTCTGGATTATTAAATACACAACCTATAATTTGCATAACCGCGACTGTATCTACATAAGAACTTTTTTTCACTCATTTTCCTCCTCATCTAAGAAAGAAAATAACTTTCGTTTTCCTGTCATTGGACTTCTTTCCGGGTCTCTTATGCAAACTACGCGAGTTGGCAATACATAATCAGAAACAACTACTTGTTCATTCTTTTCTTTTGCTTCAAATAAAGCTAAATAGTAATTATGCGCATCTTCATAAACATATGGAACAATGCCAATCCTTCCATGAGCTTTTTCTTTATCGCCGTTTTTTATTTCATAAAAATATTTAAGTGATTTTAATATTCCTTTATAAGTATAATTTTTATCAATTAAATACTCTCTAATTTGACGATTAATAGGCTCTGGAAGAGTTTTATAATTAAACAACTCTTTAATATAATTTTCTAATTGAATTTTATTTTCTTCATTCTCTTGCTCCGCGGACCGAGCTCTATCATAACATAACTTATGAGCGTATCTTCTCTTACCTTCAATTGGAACAAATGGTTCCTTATCTCTATCAAATGTATGTCCGCAATAATAACATTTAACTCTATGTCCCATTGTTCACCTTCCTTATTCTTTATATAAATATAATATCATATTTTATATAAAAAATCAAAAAGGAGTATTTATTTCTAAATACTCCTTTTAATTATTAGCCTAATAAATCATTTAAGTCCAAGATAATTAGTTCTAACTGTTCACATTGGGTAGGAGTGCAATCTGCAACTTTTCGACCTTTACCTAAATATTTTTCAATGACAGAGGTAATTTTTACCGCATTTGACTGATTTAATGACATTAATTTATTAATTAATTCATTTACCTGTTTCATCATTTCATCATAATCATATTCTTTTTCAAGAGTTGTTACTTTTAACTTTTCATTAGTAACAAACTGACCGCCATTTTCTGCAGCTTCTTTTTCAATAGCTTCACTTAAAGCGCTAACTAAATTATTATAACTTAAAGGAATTTCATTTGGTAAATATTTAAATCTCCCACCACAACTAATAGAATCATCAGGAGAGCGTAATGTTAATACAGACATTTCACTCGCTCTAGACTGATGAGCATAACCATAAATATCTGCCATACCTTCTACTACTGTTCTTGTAGAGTTAGATAAAGATGGGCGAATTACGATACGTTCAGTCCCATCTGGGTCAGTTACTGTTACTTCTTTGTGATGACCAATGAAAAAGACTGCATAGCCTAATTGAGTTAAACCGCGAATAACTTCATTAAATTCTTCTTTGAATGCAGTCCAACCTTTACCATACCCTAAATCACCTAACGATTCAATATCTTTTTGGTTGCAAATATATTTTTGACACATATCAGCAGCGATATCAACCGTATCTAAAATAACCGCATTAAATGTAGCTTTTACTTCTGGTTTTTTTAATTCTCTATATACCTGGCGGAATTCGCTCCAGGAAGTAATATCCTGGGCGATTACACCTGGCAGAGCGTTATAACCTCTTTCAAAAGCTAGCAGTAAAGAACCTTTCATCTGTGTTGCTAAAGTAGTTTTACCTGTTTTTGGTGCCCCATAAATAAAAGTGATATAACCACTTAAATCTCTACTTACCTGATGAGGCTGAATATTCAATAAATTAATAGCCGCCATTATTCTTTACTCCTTTCGATTAATTAGAAATTATAAGTTTTAGTTGTAGGAGCAGAAGTTGCTTTATTAAGTGCATTATTTTTATTAGCTTTATATTCATCAGCTTTGCGTTTCACATCAGCTAAATAAACTTCTCTGTTCTGCATTGCTTCATTTAATTCCTGACCAGTGATGAATTCTTCGCTATCCCATTCATAAGTATCTGCTGCTGCCCAAGTAACAACATAATCTTTATTTGTAGATTTAACTGTTCTTACAGATGGTTCGCCAAAAGCAGATTCTTCTGTAATTGTTTTACTTACTGTTGTAGAAACAATTTTACCTTTTAACTGAGTAAATACTGGATTTTTATTAGAAATTTCTAAACCTTCAAAATAATCCATAGCTGCTGGATTTAATACGCTTAATTCAATTGGTAATAAAGCTTTTCTAAAATCAAAAATAGCACCTTTTAAAATCATTTTTTCTGGTAAATTTCTTTCTTCATCTGCCTGTTTGCGCACTGCGTTAGTAATAACCATATCTACTCTAAAGGTGGAGCGCTGTGCTTCATCCGCATTTAATTCAGATGCTGCCATTGTGTGAATAAATCCACCTTCTACTCGTTTAGCAGAAATTAAGGTTTCTGCACCACTGGTTTTATCTGTTGTATAAAAATCATTTAAACCAATTGCAGAATCAATTCTTACATACTGTGCTTCATCGGCGCCATTAGCCATTACAGTTTTTACATTACCATCAATAATATTTTTTAATACTGTAAATGTTGCGTTAGCACTACCTTTACTAGTTACAGCAGTTACATATGTGAAATGGATTTCTACTACGTTCAGACATTCTTCATCTGTTGCGATTTTTAATGTCCCGGAAATAAATTCTGTCCCTGGTTTTTTAGAAGCATCACCACTTACTTTTAAAGCTAAATCATGCTCATATACGCGACCTTCAATGTGAGTTTCATTAAACATTTTCTTTTTCATTACACTGTTTCTCCTTTAATTTCATTTAAATTTAAATTTTTACCTTTTTCTGTTAGAGCATAAATAATAGGACTGCCATTATTTAGCTTTTCTAAGTATCCATCATTAACTAATTTAGTCATCGCTCCAGAAACTTTTTTAGATGGCATATTCATACCTTCCGCAATATCTTTTGCTTTTGATGGTTTAATGTCAGAATTTTGTAAATATGTTAAAATTGCTAAACCTGTTTCTGTAAAAGCGGGTTTTTCTGCTTTTAAGTCAGAAGCTTTTAACATATCATAAAATTCTTGCACATTCACAGGGATACTTAATGGTTGATTTTTACTAACTAATTCATCAAAAAATTTTAAGAATTCATCGCATTTACTCATAAATTTTATTCCTTTTCTTTTAATCTTATAAATATATTATATCATAAAATTTTTAAAAAGTCAATTTTCATCTATGAAGATAAAATCTTCTGCATAAGGTAATGAGCGAGCAAAAGCAATAAAATTTTCTAAATCAGAATTATCCACGCCAGACCATTCATTTAATTTATGAAATCTGCGCTGACCTTTACTGCACATGCCTAATAAATTTTCATAATTCATAGTAATTGTGCGTCTCTGTAGCCAAGCTTCTGGCAACCAACGAACTAATTCTTTCCAGATTTTTTTAGCTCGTTTTTCTAAACTTTTAATATATTCAGCATCACCAGAAGGTAATTGAATTAATTCTTGTAATTTAAGCCACTGTTGGCGTAAATATTCTAAATATGGAATTAATACCATTTGAATTACATCTGAATCAATCGGATATTTTAATCCAGCATGCTGAAATTCTTCTGGAAATTCAATATTTTCAAAATCATCAATTTCAAAACAATCAAT
>JAFZGJ010000194.1 GCA_017555455.1 Lachnospiraceae bacterium | reverse complement strand
GACGGCAAAATTATTTTAGAATACTCTCCGGAAAGCTTTACAGGAACGGAAGTGGATTTTGCACTTGATATCTGTACTGCAGTGCAGAAAACATGGGGAGCTACCAAAGAAAATCCGATTATCATCAATCTTCCCTCTACGGTAGAAATGAATACCCCTAATGTGTATGCAGACCAGATTGAATGGATGAATACTCATTTTGAAGACAGAGAAAGTATTATTTTAAGTGTGCATCCTCATAATGACCGTGGTACCGGTGTTGCCAGCGCGGAAATGGCTATGCTGGCAGGGGCAGACCGTGTGGAAGGTACTTTATTTGGAAACGGGGAAAGAACCGGTAATGTGGACCTTTTGAATATTGCTTATAATATGTTCTCTCAGGGAATTGATCCCGAACTGAATATTGAACATATTAATGAAATTATCGAAATTTACGAAAGATGTTGTAAGATTCCGATTCATCCAAGACATCCATATGCAGGAAAACTGGTATTTACTGCTTTTTCAGGTTCTCATCAGGATGCCATTAATAAGGGCGTAAAAGCTATGAGAGAACGTCAAAACGAATACTGGCAGGTTCCATATCTTCCAATTGATCCTGCGGATATCGGAAGAGAATATGAGCCTATCGTTCGTATTAATTCCCAGTCCGGAAAAGGCGGCGTTGCCTTTATTATGGATACTTACTTTGGATTTAAGCTTCCAAAGGCAATGCACAAAGAGTTTGCTAATGTTATTCAGAAGGTTTCCGAAGTGAAGGGTGAAGTGGCACCGGAAGAAATTATGGAACAGTTTAAGACAGAGTACTTAGACCAGAAAGAACCATTACATTTCAGACGTATGCATATTACAGATATGAGTGGAGAAGGTAAGACCTTTGAAACCAGTATTGAAGTTCACTATACAGATCATGGGATTGAAAGAAGCTTTGAAGCAGTTGGTAACGGTCCTATTGACGCGGTTAGACGAGGTCTTCATCAGAATCTTGGTCTGGAAGTTAAGATTTTAGATTACGAAGAACACGCATTGCAGTCCGGTTCTAACTCTCAGGCGGCGGCCTATATTCACCTGTTGGATTCCGATACCGGTCATGTAACTTATGGTGTAGGTGTTTCAAGTAACATTACAAGAGCTTCCGTAAGAGCTATTTTCTCAGCATTGAACAGATTAGGCTTAGGTTCCAGATAGGTAGATGTGAGAAATAAAAATTTGTGAGTATTATATCAATGAAAAAGGTGTCGGTTTTTGACCGACACCTTTTTGGTGTGAATATGTTTGATTTGATTAATCTTCGTAAGCAAATGTTTTGCCGTCCTGTACAATACAAATCATAGTTTTTCCTGTATTCAACTGGATTTCATTTCCGTTGTCATCATAATAACGTGTGGTACCGTAGTCAGAAGATTTTTCCCAATTTACGTGAATACCTTTACCGTTTGTAAAGTACCAACCATCTCTGGTATCATCGATACACTGGAATGCAAGATAACCCTTGGCATCACGTGTTTCATAATAAGTAAACTGGATTAATACGTTTTTGAATGCTAACTGGCTGTCTGTAGCAGCATCAATATGAGCACCATTGGAAGGAGCCTGGAATCTGTAATATAATCCATCTTCTTCGTTGTATTCAAACCATGTTTTTGTAATAGGGTAAGCATTTGCTAAATCAATTTTCTTTGCTGTAACAGAGTCACTATACTGTTCTAAAGTGTTAGGTGCACTTTCTGTAGCAAACTGGAAGTGAGCAGCATCTACTTTATCTGTTCTGATTTCCAATGGATAATTTAAGCGGTTTGCTTCATCATAAATATCATTTCCGTCAAAGTATAAGTTCTGTGGAGCTTTTCTATCGTTGGAACGGAAGAATACTCCGCCCGGAGAAACCTGTTCGTTGATGTTCTGGGTATCTTTACGACCGATAACATCGTCTATGTAGAAAGGTCCGCCGCAATGGATGTAAATAGCATCCCATTCAAATGCCCAGTAAACATAATAGTCACGACAGCTTCTTACGTTACCAACACGTTCCAAATCGGTCCAATCTCCGAAAACAGCCATTAATCTGGTCATACTACCTTCTACCATACATTCATAAAGAACGTCAGCATGGGAAATATTATAATGAGGTAAGGCACCTTTGTCGTTAGGAATCATAACAGCAATTGGTCTTAATGCTCCTACTTCTCCGTCAACCCATTCATTGGTAAGACGGCTTCTAACCATACCTTCTTCCGGAGGAAGATCTTCGGAAGTTTCTTCTGTTGTAACGTCTTCTGTTACTGTGTCATCTACTACCGGAGTTTCTACAACAGTGTCTTCTACAGGAGTAGATGCTTCTTCTTTACCGCAACCTGTCATAAGAAGGGCTGAAGATAAAGCAATTAATAATAATACACTAAGCTTTTTCATATTGTCCTCTCTTTCTTCAATAAACAAGCATATCTGATTCTTGACAGAGCTTGTCTATGTATTTGACATATTATAGCATAAAAATTCAAATATGTTAAGCTGTCTTGAAAAAAAGAAGAAGGAATGATAAAATGTTAAAAAATGTATTATCATAAAATTAGGATAGAATATAAGAAAACAGAGGGAAAAATTATGACAAAGAAAATTATTGTTACCGGTTGCAACGGACAGCTTGGACGGGCTGTAAACCAGTTTTATGCAGGAAGAGAAGATATCAGTTTTGTAAATACAGATGTAGATGAATTGGATATTTCCAATGTGGATGCGGTTATGGCTTTGGCAAAGGAAGTAAAACCTTATGCTATTGTAAACTGTGCTGCTTATACTGCGGTAGATGCTTGCGAAACCAACCGTGATTTGGCATTTAAAGTAAATACCATTGGTGCCAGAAACCTGGCTATTGCAGCAGAAGAAACCGGTGCAAAATTGGTGCATGTTTCTACCGACTATGTATTTGACGGAAGCAAGCAGGGTGCTTATTATGAAACAGATCCTACGGGTCCCAGAAGTGTTTACGGTGCTACCAAAGAAGCAGCAGAAAGAATGGTAAAAGAATTGTGCCACCGTCATTTTATTCTTCGTACTGCATGGCTTTATGGAGATGGTAAGAACTTTGCAAAAACTATGCTCCGTATTGCGGAAAATAACAGTAAAGTACGTGTAGTATGTGACCAGATCGGTACTCCTACCAGTACATTAGAATTAACAAAAGGAATTGATTCTTTATTGTTCAGTGATAATTACGGTTTGTTCCATGCAACCTGTGAAGGACAGTGCTCTTGGGCAGACTTTGCCAAAGAAGTATTCCGTCTTGCGGGAAAAGACATGGAAGTAGAATATGTGACTACAGCACAGTATTTGGCAGATTATCCACAGCAGGCAGCCAGACCGGCAAATTCCGTATTGGAAAATTACATGTTTAAAATGACCAACGGATATATGTTTGCAAGCTGGGAAGATGCTATTAAAGAATATATGAAGACATTGGTGTAAAAGAAAGATGAAGTTTAAGGAGAACAACTAATGAAAAATTCTTTTTGGAAAGAAAACAAAAGATGGATTTTTCTTATGACAATTATTATGATGTTACAACTTGTTGTAGCATCATATTTTTGTGTTCAAAAACAAGGATTTCACTATGATGAATATTATTCGTATTATTCCTCTAATGTAACACATGGATTGGCACCTACAGACAGAGAGTGGAAAGATGTATCGGAAATCAGAAGTGAATTCAGAGTATTAGAGGGAGAACAGTTCCGTTATGGGATGGTGAAAATCATGCAAAGCTATGATGTGCATCCACCTTTATATTATATGATTTTACATACCATATGTTCCCTGTTTCCCGGAGTGTTTTCCAAGTGGTTTGGTGTGGGGCTTAATTTGCTGTTTTTTACAATATGTTATTGGTTATTGGCATATATTGCATATCATATTTTCCAAAAGAATAAATATATGACTGCAGTGGTTTGTCTTTTGTTCGGTTTTCAGGTTGGAGTATTAAGTGGAATTACCTTTATCCGTATGTATATGCTGTTGACCATGTGGTGCCTGGGAATCGTGGTATGGCATATTCATACATGGAAACAGGGGATAAAATTATCTGTTTTAAATTCCATTGCTTTGTTTGTATTGGTAATGGCTGGATTTTTAACCCATTATTATTACGCTGTATTTCTTTTCTTTTTGGCAGCTTATACCTGTCTTTATAATTGGTGGGGAAGAAAAGATTTGAAAGGAAGTATCCTTTATGGGGGTGTTGTGTGTTCAGGAATGTTGGTTGCCATAATTTACTATCCATCATGCCTCAGCCATATTTTTAAGGGATACCGGGGAACGGAAGCAGTAGGTGCATTTTTTGATGTTAAAAATACAGTATCTAGAATAGACTTCTTTACAGAGTTAATGAATCAATCTGTTTTTGGAGGAGCTTTATGGTTCTTTGTGCTGATTGCTGTAATTTTATTTTTTGCTGTGTTTACAGGGAAAAAAGGCATGATAATGTGGAAAGAACTGTTACAGCAGCATGAGGGAATCCTGCAGATTGCTTTTGTCACTTTGGGATATTTTCTGGTGGTAGCAAAGACGGCATTATTAAACGCAGAAGAAGCCAACCGTTATGAATTACCTATCTATGGATTTTGTATGTTATTAATGATTGCGGTTATTTACTATTTTGTGAGTTGTCTGCTACAGGAAACTGTAATTTTAGGAGAAGAATTAAAGAAAAAAGCAGGTAAGAGTGTACCGGTGTTAGGCTGTGGCTTGGTAATGATTGCTTTGGCTTTTCAAATTTTTGCATTAGTGCAGGGAAAGGTACAATTTTTGTATCAGGAAGATTCCGTGAATGTACAATGGGCTGCAGAACATAAAGACAGTGTTATTGTTTATTTATATAATCCTAATAACGTTTGGATGATTTGGGATGAATCAGAAGAATTGATGCAATATGAAACTATTTATTTTGTAAGTTTGGCTAATGATGGACCATTGGAAGATATGGTATTGTCAGAGGCAAAGGAGGTTTATGTGTATGCAGCTAGAATGGAGCAGGCAGAAACCGTAATAGAGGATATGATGAAAAAAAATCCGGATTTAGACACAAAGGAAAAAATCCGGGAGTTGTTATATTGTGATTTATATTATTTGCATTAGGTCATAATTACGAAAGCGGTAATGATACCAAGAATAGCACCACATAATACTTGTAAAGGCGTATGACCGATAAATTCTTTTAACTGTTTTTCTATGTCTACATCTTTTCCCATATGAGCGAAAAGTTCCACCATGTCATTAATAACCTTTGCCTGTTTACCGGATTCCTGGCGGACTCCGATGGCATCATACATAACTACCAGAGCAAAGATGGCAGCCATGGCAAATTCAAAACTGGCTGCTCCATACTGCATGGCGGTTGCAGTACTTAAGGCACACACGGTTGCAGAGTGGGAGCTGGGCATTCCGCCACCACCTACCAAACGTTCCGCAACGAAGTTTTTGGTAAACCAGGTATGAATAATGGTTTTAAGAACCTGAGCAATAATCCACCCTGTTGCTGCAGAGGTTAAAATCTTGTTTTGTGCTAATTCTGAAAGAAAATCCATATACTTCTTCTCCTGTGCTTTAGAGTTCTCTTTTGTCTATCAAAGACGCAATTTTTATTTTACCCCAATCATAAAAATAGTATAAAGCATAACGAAAAAAAACAAAAGAGTTTTCGAGGATTTTAGAAAAATAAAAAACATGGTAATATAATTTATAGTTGTGCCGAAGCAATAGGCGGGGCGGCGTAGCAAGTAATAAATTTAAAAGATGGGAAAAGAAAATGTTATCAGTATTAATCAGCTATTTGTATATAGGAATTACAACCTTTCTCTTGGGATTCGGAGTAAGGATGTTTGTGAAAAAATATTTGAATTATGAAATAAAAGAAAACACAAGTCTTATTTATGCAGGCTTGGGGGTAGCAACGGTATATGCAGGTATCTACAGCTTGTTTTCAGGAGTTTCTTTAGGGGCAAATATAGGAATGCTTTTGCTTTGCGGCGGTGTCCTATTGTTGGGAAAAGAAGAACTGATTTCTTTTGGTAAACAATGGACGAGAAACAGCTCAAAAGGGAAAATATTATTTTTAGGAATTATGCTTCTTGTTTTTGCTTATGGTGGTAGCCGGGGTTATTTGCACTTCGACAGTGGATTGTACCATGCCCAGGCAATCCGTTGGATTGAAGAATATGGTGTGGTTCCGGGGCTTGCCAATCTCCATTGCCGTTTAGCATATAATAGCAGTGCGTTTGTGTTAACAGCACTTTATAGTATGGAATTTTTGATTGGGCAGTCCTTGCATACGGTGGCAGGATTTATGGCATTAGTATTGGCGATGAAGGGATTGGATGTCATAAAGATATTTTCGCGGAAGAAAGTATTGGTGTCTGATTTTCTAAAGGTTGCTATGTTGTTTTATATTTCTATCATATATACGGAAATGATGTCGCCGGCTTCGGATTATTTTGCCATGTTGTTTCTGTTTTATGTGGTTGTTACCTGGGTGGAATTGGAGGAAAGAAAAGAGGAAAGCATTACTCCTTTTGGAATGCTGTGTGTACTGCTGGCAGTGAACGTAGCCATAAAATTATCCGCAGCCATTATGTTGCTTTTAGTAATCAAACCGGCTGTGGTATTGTTGAAGGAAAAACGTTACGGACAGATTGCAATTTATCTTGTTATGGGAATTCTTGCAGTGTTTCCCTATCTTGCCCGGAATGTTATTTTGTCCGGTTGGTTGGTATATCCTTTTCCTGCCATTGATTTGTTTACCTTTGATTGGAAAATTCCGGCAGGAGAAGCAAGGTATGATGCAGAGGAAATTAAGGTTTATGCCAAAGGAATGACCGATGTTTTATTAAAAGATACGCCTATAAGTCAGTGGATTCCGAATTGGTTTGATAAACTGAAAGGTTTGGAAAAAGTATGGGTTTTAAGCTCTGTGATAAGTGTTTTTGCGGGGGCTGCCATATCTCTGTGGGGAGTAATTAAAAAGAAAAAGGAATTATATGGTTTTTTGTTTTTGCAATGGGTATTGATAGCAGGTTATTTATTCTGGCAGATAGGGACGCCTTTAGTCCGATATGGATATATTTATATCCTGGCATTTCCTTTTTTTACCATAGGCCTATGGTTTATGGTTTTGCTTGGAAAGAAGGAAAAAAGTTATGTTTTGTTTGCTATGGTCTTAGTATTGTTTTTGGCATATAAGGGCGGAAATCTGGTACAGAGTATGGCGGTATCTTCCCATCAGGCTTATTATCTGTGGCAGCAGGATTATGTAACTTTGGATTATGATACTTATGAAATAGACGGAGTGGAATTTTATGTTCCGTTACAGTCCGGACAAATCGGATATGATAAATTTCCTGCAGCACCTCATGAACGTTATGATGTGGAAATGAGAGGTAAGAGTTTACGGGAGGGCTTCCGCAGAAAATAAAAATGCGAATAATGGCGAATTGTTACGATGGAAATATATGTTTTGGTTTTTCCTTTCATGATAAGATAAAAAAGGATAAATTATGCAAAGGAGAAACCAAAATGTGTCAGACAGAAACAGAAGCAAAGGAAAAACGATATTATGTAACAAAAATTATGTTGGAGTTGGGGTTGCCGGCACATTTGCGGGGCTATCATTATCTGAGAGAAGCTATCTGCCTGTCCATGGAAGATATGGAATTGGTTGGAAGCATCACCAAACTGCTATATCCGGAGATTGCAAGAACCTATCATACTACCAATGAAAAAGTGGAGAGAGCAATCCGCAGTGCCATAGAAATCAGCTGGGAAAGAGGAAATGAAAATTTGTTTGAAGAAATTTTCGGTTATTCCCGGATGCATGGTAAAATAAGACCTACCAACAGTGAATTCGTCTTGGGGGTTGCAGATAGGGTATATTGGAGTTTTTCCGCCAAAGAAAGAGAATATCAAGATTGAAAAGGTCCGGTAGACCTTTGAGAAGAAATATGCTATACTTACGGTGATATATTGTCTAAAAGAAGAAAGGCTGTCATGGGCAGGTTTGAATAAATGTTAGGTATAGTATTATTATGGATTGTTGCGTACCTGTCAGGTATGCTTGTTTGTAAAATAGGTGGGGAGAAAGAGACGAGTCAAATGTGGAAACATTTGATTGGTTTCTTTTTCCTCATTTTTTGTCAGGGGTGTGTATTTTTCGGAGCCCAGATGCTTGATTGGAGTTTTCGTAAGGCAGGAATGGTGTTAACCATAGTGCTGTTTGGAGTTTCGGTCTTTTCTTTGCTTTTGTGCAGAAAAGAGCTGACAGTGTTTTGGGGGAAACTAAAGAGCTTTTCTATAAAAAAGATACCATATCCAAGACATCAGGCTTTACTTGTATGGTTGTTTTTGGGAATTGTACTTGTGGTTGCTTTTGGAACCGTGACTAATCGTGAGGATGCGGTAGCAGAAACGGTAGTGACTACTTTAATGACAGATACCATGAATCAATATCATCCTTTTACCAAAAGACCTTTGGAATTTGGAGTGATTTTATCCAGAAAAATTATAACACTTCCGTTTTGGTATAGTATTCTTAGTGTATGGACTGGGTTTGACGGAGTAGACACAGTATGGATTTTGGGGACATTAATTACAACAGCTTGTTCCTTATTGGCGTTTGGAGAATTAGCAGGTTTGCTGTTTTTCCGGGATTTCAGAAAAACATGGCTTTTGGTTGTTTTATTGGAATTTTTATATTTGTCCGGAGATTATTATGTGGGGGCGGCCGGGTATCGTCAGTTATATTACGGATATTCCGGAGAAGTGATTGTTGCGACCGTAGTAATTCCTTGTGTGCTTTGTATTTTATGCCGTTTTTGGGGTACTTATATCCGGGCAGATTTTCCCGTAGAAAAGGAAAAACTTAACCTATGGGGAATGGCTCTGGAATTAGGATTGTGTGTAGGTTGCTGTTTCTTTTTAATTCCTATGGTATGGGGCATTTACATGGTAGTAATTTCAATTATAATATTTTTCCTTAGTATTCTGGGAGTGCGTCTTACTAAAAGAAAGAGAGGGGAAACGGTATGATGAAGGAAATTATCAGAATCATGCTTTCTGCCTTTCAGGAAACCAAAGAAAGCGGCAGTTATATGCTGTTTTATCTATTGGCTTTAGGCTTAGGTCTTGCAGTGGCATGGGATCGCTATGGAAAAACAGAAATGGAAGATAATTGGATGGTGGAGGAAGCCAAAAAACAGATTCAGCTATGGCCTTTCTTATACGGATTATTGTCTCTTGTTTTGGTAGTAATG
>JAFZGJ010000193.1 GCA_017555455.1 Lachnospiraceae bacterium | reverse complement strand
TTGGTTGCAACGTTATAAAAGCTTTCAGCTCTAAGAAAATATCCCCATTTAGCCTTACGATATCCTTTGGAAACTTTTATAGCTTCATGCAACCTGGAATGTGAATCATATGTTGAAAAAGAATAATTTTTTGTTCCACCTTCCGGATTGAAACCATATGCTACAGCAAGAGCTTCCAATAATGTTGACTTACCAGTTCCATTTTCTCCATCCAATTCTACTTTTATCTGCATATCTTCATTTTCACTTGAAACTTTATTCGCTATATACTATAATCAAGACATAAAAAGAGCAACCGCCCACAAAGTGGTTAGCCTTACAAATGGTTACCTAATAAGCCACTCGTCCGCCAAGACAAGAGTGGCTTATTTATTTTTGCTTGTTGTTCCTATCTATGTAGGCAAGCAGTGTGATTAGAAATGAACCGCCTAAAAACAGTAGGCTTAAAGATTCATATATATCCATCCGCACCACCTCCCATCTAATCTCTAGTTTGGGAGGCTACCACTCTGTACACGATTACTCTTTTGAAAGAATAGCACGTTTTTTCGTTTGAATTAATATTTTTTTCGCAATCTCCTTGTTTTTTGTGTACATATTATATCAAAAAAAGAACGATCAAATTATTCTTTTTTATACACCAACATGTAATTTTTCAATCATCAATGTTATTTGTTATATCAAACACACCAACGATTTTATTGCAATTCCCACAGAAAAAAGCATTGGGTACTTTAGTTTGTCCTAACAAAATATTTGTTTTTCCGATTGAGCGAAGATTGGTATGCACAATTCGTTTTACACCTTTTTTCTGAAACTGCTCCATGGGAATCCAGCCAGGTGCAACACCATCAATTATCAAACCACCTTCTTGCATTTCTTTATCGCATATTGGACACTTCATATACTCTCACTCCCTCTACTTCAACAGACTCCGCAATAGGTCCTCTATCAGAATCATTTTGAACTGCAACTCCAACTTGAAACCATATGCTACAGCAAAAAACTCCTTTATCCCTTCTGCCAATTTTCTATTGCCACATCACAAGCACCTACTACTATGAAACCTCTTTCCTTTTTGTCTGTATCCAAAACGCCATGCTTAACAACATCATTATTACAATATGCATTACTATATTCTTCAAAGTAAAATTGTAAGTATTGGAAACTTCTCCATATTCTAAGAAGTAACGAGCAATCATACCCAAAATCGTTATTCCAAAATTCAAGACAAAAATCAATAACCATGATGCTTTTTGAAAAATATACGTCTCTATCTCGCCTATACATTTACTAATTCCAATAGCGGTAGCAAGATTAATAAGACCTATTGTCATGTCCCCACCTAATGGAAGATTTCCAACTGGAAATACACAGCATTCCACACAAACAATAAAAACTAATCCCAGTACACCAAATAATTTTTTATGTTTTCTTATATTTGTCTGTAAATTTTCCATAGGCATAACCTCACATATATTTATTCGCAAATCAACTACTCTACATTATACAATAAGTTTCCATTGGTATCATAAATAGATGCTTCCATACTTCCTAAAGCTCCGTTATCTTCTATTGGATTACCATGTTCATCCATTCCACAACAAGAAATCGGAGCCCGGTACACCAATCCACATTGCATTGTAACTTCAGCAAATATGTCTTGCGTACTTCCATATGGTATTTCAAAAGTTGGATTCCAATTATATAAATATCTATTATGAGCTACCATTTTATTTAACATAACGTCAATTCGTTCTACTTCTTTTTCATCTATGCAACGAATAATCTCTATCTTCTCTACTTCAAACTCATCCATAAGCCTAGCTGCGATATCTATTTCTAAGTCACCACTAAAGATCCATGTACCTATATTTTCCTTATCTTTCGATTTTCCAAAACTAACAGAACCTGCATTATATGCATATACCACAGGTAATAACTCATTTCGAGGATTAAAAAACCAATCCAGATTTTCAGTCCTTATAGTTTCATTTTCTTTAAAGAGTACAGATGGAATATTAATATCCTCAAACAATGGCACCTCCATAGTAACTTCATATCTTCCATTGTTATATTCTGCAGCCACTTCTTCACCATCACATAAGAAAAATGCCTGTGTTACATCCTGTTGATACTCTTTGGGAATCACATACGCCTTTACTTCTATTGTTCTGGCTTCTATATCCATGTTTCCAAATTCCCATTCTGCATTTGATACAATACTTGCTTCCTTTTCTAAAGTTTCTTCTATGTATGAATAACTGTTATTTACGTTTGTTAGTATATTGGAAATTTGATTTCCCATATTAGATCTCATATTGGAAATCTCAATTTTCATATTGCTCATCTGTACCAAACATACTATTAACAAAATTGTATTTATGATGAGTAAAACATTTTTTAAACGCTCCTTCATCTACAAGCCCCCTTTCCATCTATTTCTTTAAACGATTTTTCCGGTAAATTCCAATACCACATCCTACAAAAAATCCAATAATAGCAATTCCAAGTGGTAATTCAATATTAATTACCTGTCCTGTATCCTTTGTACTCATCCACACAAACACAATGCCCGGAATCATTCCAAATAAACATCCCCATACCTTTTCCTTACTAAGTAAAAATCCGCTTATCAAGAATAACGCTATCCAAATAACTTCTTTCACTGAAATCATACCTAATCCCATAATCACTGCAGCTATATAAACTACTATGGAAATGATAAATGGAAAGAAATATAAGAATTGCTTTTTACCAAAAAACTTCTTCATTACAATCCCCAGCAAAGCACCTACCAAACAAGGCATAAACAAGATACATACTGTCAAACCTAAATATTGATTTTCTGATAATACACTTTGCGACTGCCATTCTAATAGAAATGGTATGTAAGATATATAGTAAATCGCAATACCCACTACTACTCCTATACCACCTATTGCTGTAGGTAAGTATTTCATCCATTTCCTATTTCCCTTTTTCAAAAGTGAAATCTGCATAATGCAAAAGATAATCGCTAATAAAATTACACTTATAGCACTCATATATTATCACCTTCCTGTAATGAGGTATCTTCCTCAAACTATGGCTGTTCATTTACTGTTCTATCTGCAGGTTCTATTAATAAAACAGCATATACCCTGTTTATCTGCATTGGATAACTCTCTGCAATATTTCCGTCATAATAAACTGTCACTGTATCATCAACCAAAATAGGACTATAAATGCCATCACTGTTTTCTACATCCAATAATACTACATACTCCCCAGACTCATTTTCAATCAAGACAGAATTCTCAGATACTTCTTTTATATTTCCTGTAATACTTGGCTCGTTTGAAATTATATAATTCAAACTTTTATTGTTGCATCCAAACATACCTAGTACACAAATAACTGATAAAATGATTAACAAATACTTTTTCATTTCAAGTACCTCTCTTCAATTCCTAATTGAATTTTTGGGTTCATCTATTCTTCATCCTCTACTTCGATTACTTTTATGCTTTCTGCCACTTTTATCATAGTTTCATTATCACATTCCGCTGTAAATGAAAACATTACCGGTATAGAAGCATCTCCCCATACAATTGTATTGGTTTCTTCTTCACTTGGAGTTATAAATATTTCTCCCGGCATTCCATTAATAGTTACTTCTTCTTTTATGTTATCTACACTATCCATGTAAAAAACATACTCTGGGTCTGTGGAATAAGAAAATACAATAACTAATTCTTTCTCGTCTGTATAAATAAATGACTCCCCACCCATTATATCAAATTTAGTCACAAATTCCATTCCTTCTGGAATCCACCCAAGTTCATATTTTAAATTTGCAGCTTCTTTTACATCTGTGTCCATGGAAAACTTATGCCATTCTCCCGAATAAACTTCTTTGACCCATCTCCACACAGTAGCTCTTACTTCTGTATCTCCTACCATTAGTACGCCAAATCCTACTGCAAGAATAATAGTTGCCGCAACAACGCTTCTCTTTACCCAAAGAATAATATTCTGTTCTTTCTTCTTAACTTTATAGTCAATAGCTTCTGAAATATACTTATCAGAAAGTTCGTCCATTGCTTCACTAAAAAGTTGTTCACTCATACCCAAACCTCCTTACTCATAAGATACTCTCTCATTTGTTTACGAATACGGGTTAATCTCATAGATACTATTTTTTCTGTTATTCCAACTCTTTCCGCTATATCCTTATATGTATCTGAGAACCAATAACGGCGCATGAAGATAACTCTATTTTCTACAGTTAATGTATCCAGGAATTTTTCTATTATCTGTGCCAGTTCCTTCGCATCTATTTCTTCCTCTACATTATTGGGAGATATAATATAATTTTCAATTTCACTCATAGCAACATCATAGGTACTATTTCTTTTTGCTGCAGTTTTGGCATGATATTTTTTTATGGAAATATTTCGTACAATCTTACATACAAATGTTAATAATGGATTAGGTCTCTCCGGTGGTATTGCGTTCCACACACCAAGGTAGGAATCATTCACACATTCCTCTGCATCCCTGCGGTCATTCAAAATATTGTATGATAGTTTATGAAGTACTTTTCCGTACTTATTATCCAATTCATTGATAGCCTGATCTGACCGTTCAAAAAACAGCTCTATAATTTTCTCATCTAACATAGAACAGTACCTTCCTCCTTCCCATGGTTTTTCTGATAAAGCAAACTTATAATTGCCTTCTTATCTATATACTACGTTTTTTTCATCATTCACCACGAGAAAAATAAATTTGATTATAAAAAATTATAATTTCTTATTTGTCAAACTAAGTTCTACCCACTCTCCATTCAAACTAGAAGTAACTACGGCAAATCTAATACTAGAAGTTAATTCAACAAATATCATCATATATCTCTTAAGTGTTATAGTTTTATTGCTGCACCGGGTACCA
>JAFZGJ010000192.1 GCA_017555455.1 Lachnospiraceae bacterium | reverse complement strand
CTGGGGATAGAGGTTATTGGAGAAAAGGTAGGAAGAAATTATTATTATTATGTAGTAGATAGGGATTTTGAAATGGCGGAGTTGAAGCTTTTGGTAGATGCCATCCAATCTTCCAAATTTATTACAGAGAAGAAGTCTCAGGAGTTAATTAAGAAGTTGGGAGCTTTGGTAAGTGTTCATGAGGCTAAGCAGTTAAAACGACAAGTGTATGTGGCCGGTAGGGCAAAGGCATTAAATGAAAGTATTTTTTATAATGTGGATGCCATACACAATGCCATTGAAGAAAATAAAAAAATTAATTTCCAATATTTTCAGTGGAATACCAAGAAGGAAATGGAGCTTCGTAAAAACGGAGAGTTATATGAAGTCAGTCCTTGGGCCCTGCTTTGGGAAGATGAGAATTATTATCTGGTAGCCTTCGATGCAAAGTCAGCTAAGATTAAGCATTATCGTGTGGACAAGATGTTGAAAATTTCCTGTATGGATTCTGCCCGTGAAGGAAAGGAATGTTTTGACGAATTCAATGTAGCGGAATATACCAAGAAAAATTTTGGCATGTTTGCAGGGGAAGAAGAGACTGTAAAATTAGAAGTGCATAATGAATTGGCAGGGGTTATTTTGGATCGTTTTGGAACAGATACGATGATCATACCTGCAGATAAAGAACATTTCAGAGTGAATGTAAGAGTGTCAGTTAGTAAGCAATTTTTTGGTTGGCTTTTTGGTCTGGGAGACGGAGTCAAGATTCTGGGACCGGAAAATGTAAAAATGAAAATGAAAGAAGAAATTGAAAAGATACAAAAGTATTATTTTTAGCGAAAGCTTTAGATTAAAAATAAAAAATGTTTTGTATCATATAACATGTACTTAACCAACGATAAAAAATGGGAGAAAGAGTAAAAAATGAAATTAAAATATATTTGGTACCGCCTACGTCAGGCAGGATTTAGTGCCTTTATGTATTTGGCACCTATTCGAAAAGCACAGGTAATTTCCGGTACAGGAAGTTTGCTACAGATTCCGGAGAAAATCAAAAAAGATGGTAAGAAAAAAGTTTTGGTAGTAACTACACCGGGCTTTATGAAAAGAGGCAGCTTAGTTCCTTTTTTTGAAGAATTAAAAAAGCAGCATTTGGAATATGCCATCTTTTCGGAAGTCCAACCGGATCCAACCACAGATTGCATTGAAGAAGCCGTTGCGCTTTATAAAAAAGAAAAATGTGAAGTTATCGTTGCAATTGGTGGCGGATCTGTCATTGATTGTTCCAAAGCCTTGGGAGCAAGAATTGCCCGACCAAAGAAAAGTCTGCAACAGATGCAGGGATTGTTAAAAGTATTAAAAAGAATTCCTGATATTTACGCGGTTCCAACAACTGCCGGTACAGGATCGGAAGCAACTGCCGGAGCGGTAATTACAGATGGTAAGAATCATTATAAATTTACCATTTTAGATTTATGCCTGGTGCCAAGATATGCGGTGTTAGATGCAGGGCTTACTTGTCCGTTGCCGCCACATATTACAGCCCATACAGGGATGGATGCATTGACCCATGCAGTAGAAGCCTATACCAACTGCTTCTGTTCCCCGTTGGCGAAAAAAATGTCATTAGATGCGGTAAAATTAATCTATGAAAATTTAGAAACTGCTTACCTTGATGGTAATAACAAAAAGGCAAGAGAAAATATGTTATTAGCCTCTTATTATGCGGGAGTAGCCATTAACAATAATTTTATCGGTTATGTACATGCCATTGCCCACGGTATCGGAGGTTTGTATGGTGTAACCCATGGAAAAGCGAATGCCATTATCCTGCCTTATGTTTTGGAAGCTTTTGGTGAAAAATCCTATAAAAAACTGGCAGATTTGGCAGATTTAGTTGGTCTTGCGGGAAATACGCAAGAAGAAAAAGCCAAAGCATTTATTGATTCCATTTTAGATCTCAATAAAAAGTTGGGAATTGAGAAAAATATAGTAGAATTAAGGAAAGAAGACATTCCTGAGCTGGCAAAAAGAGCTGTAAAAGAGGGGAATCCAACCTATCCGGTGCCTATGATTTGGGAAAACGCTATGTTCGAGAAAGTGATAGAAAAAATAGTATAAAGATAAGTACAGTTTTGGATACACTTTTGTCGAATATGTACGTTGAAATACAGAAAACCATCAATTATAATCAGAGTAGAATGGGTAATACCCATTTGACGAAGGGAGGAGGATTGCTATCGGAAACGAAAGGAATACCGAAATGTCCATTAGAGCAAAGCTGCTGGAAGAGATGAGAAATGGCATTTTTTCCGAATGTGACAAACTTCCCAGAGAAACCCTATTATCTGAAAAGCTGGGAATAAGCAGAACGCAGCTTAGAGATGTGTTAGGTGCGTTGGAACAGGAAGGCTATGTTACCAGACGTTTAGGGATTGGAACCTTAATCAATCGTCATGTACTAAGTGTAAAAAGTCGTATGGACATAGAGGCCGAGATTTTGGATATTATTCGAAATAACGGTTATGAACCGGAAGTTGTATTTTTAGATGCTAAGGAAGAGGATGCACAGGAAGAAATTGCGGAAAAACTTGGTATTTCAAAAGGGTCTCCAATCATCAGGGTAAGGAAACTGTGTTTGGCCGATGGCAAGCCGGCACTTTACTTTGAAGATATGCTGGATGCAGGTCTGGTGAAGGAAGAATATAGTAAGGAAGATTTTAAATATCCTATCTTCCGCTTTCTGGAAGAAAAATGCAACACAAAAGCGTACATGGATTTGACGCAGCTGAAAGCTGTGTTGGCGGATGCAGACACAGCAAAGATTTTAGATGTCTCACAGGGAACTCCGTTGCTACATATGGATGAAGTGGATTATGACATCGATGGCAACATTGTTTTTTGTTCAAGACAGTATTTTGCAAATGGAATGTTTGAACAGACTGTCTTAAGAAAAAGATTATATTAACTAAGCAAAGTAAAAAAGGAGAATTCAAAAATGGAAAAGAAACTCGTTTACACAGGAAAAACAAAAGATGTATTCGCTTTAGAAAATGGCAATTATCTTTTAAAATTCAAAGATGATTGTACAGGAAAAGACGGAGTGTTTGATCCGGGCGAAAACGCAGTAGGATTAACTATTGATGGAGTAGGCGATGTTAACCTTCGTATGTCTATTTACTTCTTCGAAAAAATCAACGCAGCAGGAATTAAAACTCACTATGTAAGTGCAGATCTTGCAAACACTACTATGGAAGTATTACCTGCAAAAGTTTTTGGACAGGGATTAGAAGTTATCTGTCGTCATAAAGCAGTAGGAAGCTTCATCCGCCGTTACGGACAGTACATCGAAAACGGTGCAGATCTTCCTGCATATGTAGAAACAACATTTAAAAACGACGCATTAGGCGATCCATTAGTAACAAAAGATGCATTAGCAGCATTAGGTGTTATGACAGAAGCACAGTATGATTCCATGAAAGATATGACACAGAAAATCACTCAGATCGTAGCTGATGATTTAAAAGAAAAAGGAATGGTATTATACGATATCAAATTCGAATATGGTTATGATGCAGACGGAAACGTTATGTTAATCGACGAAATCGCTTCCGGAAACATGCGTGTATATAAAGATGGTGAATATATTGATCCAATGAAGCTCTCTGAGCTGTTCTTTGCGTAATGGGCGGGTTTTTTGGGGTGGCTTCAAAGAAGGAATGTGTATTGGACATCTTCTTTGGAGTGGATTACCATTCTCACCTTGGCACAAGACGTGCCGGAATGATTATTCATGATGCGGAAAAAGGTTTTCATCGTCAGATTCATTCCATTGAAAACACTCCTTTCCGTACGAAATTCGAAAAAGATTTACCGGAATTCAAAGGTTGTACAGGTATTGGATGTATCAGTGACTCCGATCCACAGCCGTTATTAGTACGTTCTCATCTTGGATTATATGCTATTACAACTGTAGGTATGATTAATAATGCAGAAACTTTGATTGAAGATTATTTTGCAGATACCGGACACCAGTTTATGGCTCAGAGCTCCGGGAAAATTAATGATACAGAAGTGGTTGCATCTTTAATTAACCAGCAGAGTGATTTGGTTGCGGGAATTCAATATGCTTTAGATGTTATCGAAGGCTCTATGACCTTATTGGTATTAACCGATAAAGGTGAAATTTTAGCAGCCAGAGATAAAATGGGTAGACTTCCTGTTATTTTGGGAAAAAGCGAAGACGGTCATTGTGTTTCCTTTGAATCCTTCGCTTACCAGAAATTAGGATATGTAGATGCCTATGAATTAGGACCTGGAGAAATTGTTAGAATTACAGCGGAAGAAATCGAAACCTTAGTTCCTGCAGGGGAAGATATGAAAGTATGTGCTTTCCTTTGGACATATTATGGATATCCAAACTCCTGCTACGAAGGAAGAAACGTAGAAGTTATGCGTGTGGAAAATGGTAAGATTATGGCTCGTGATGAACGAATCAATGGAACTCTTCCGGAAGTAGATTATGTAGCCGGCGTGCCGGATTCCGGAGTGCCACATGCCATTGGATATGCCCATGAAAGTGGTGCAGAATATGCCAGACCATTTATTAAGTACACACCAACCTGGCCAAGATCCTTTATGCCATCTAACCAGAATGTACGTAATCAGGTTGCTAAGATGAAACAGATTCCGGTACCGGAATTGATTGAAGGAAAAAAATTATTATTAGTAGATGACTCCATCGTAAGAGGAACTCAGTTGGGAGAAACCGTAGAATTTTTATACGAATCCGGCGCGAAAGAAGTACATATGAGATCTGCATGTCCTCCAATTATGTATGGATGTAAATATTTGAACTTCTCCAGCAGTAAATCCGAAAATGAATTATTAGCTCGTCGTGTAGTTCGTGAATTGGAAGGCGCTGTAGGAGAAAAATATTTAGATGAATATGCAGACCCAAAAACAGAACGTGGTCAGTGCATGTTAAAAACTATTTGTGAAAAACTTGGATTCCATTCTTTGGGATATCAAACTGTAGAAGGTGTGTTGGAATCCATCGGTATTGATAAGTCGAAAGTCTGCACATATTGCTGGACTGGAAAGGAATAGAATTATGGAAAAATCACATTCCGCTTCTTATGCGGCAGCAGGAGTTAATATTGAAGCAGGTTACGAAGGCGTACGTTTAATGAAAAAACACGTTGCCCGTACCATGATTCCCGGAGTTGTTTCTGATATCGGAGGGTTCGGTGGACTCTTTACTCCGGATATTAAAGGTATGACAGAACCTACCTTAGTAATGGGAACTGACGGTGTTGGAACAAAACAGAGATTAGCTCAGTTAATGGATAAACATGACACTGTTGGTATCGACTGTGTTGCTATGTGTGTAAACGATATTGTTTGTGCAGGTGCAAAACCAATCGCATTCTTAGACTACATTGCTATTGGTAAAAATGAACCGGAAAAAGTTGCAACTTTAGTATCCGGTGTTGCAGAAGGTTGTGTACAGGCAGGTTGTGCTCTTATTGGAGGAGAAACAGCAGAACATCCCGGAACCATGGAAGCAGATGATTATGATTTGGCTGGATTTGCAGTTGGTATTGTAGACAAAGCAAAAGTATTAGATCAGAACAAAATGGAAGTGGGAGATGTTGTATTAGCTCTTCCATCCAGCGGATGTCACTCCAATGGTTATTCCTTAGTTCGTAAAGTATTTGATGTAGAAAATACTGACTTAAATAAATATTATGATGAGTTAGGTGAAACTTTAGGAGAAGCTCTCTTAAAACCAACTATCATCTATGTAAAACCTGTATTAGCAGCGATTGAAGCAGCCAAAGTACATGGTGTAAGCCACATTACCGGTGGTGGATTCTACGAAAATATTCCACGTTGTATCCCGGACGGTTTATGTGCAAAAATTAAGAAAAGTGCCATTAAAGTACCGGCTATTTTCAACTTACTTCAGAAAGAAGGAAATATTCCTGAAAGAGATATGTACAATACATACAACATGGGAGTTGGAATGGCAGTTATCGTAAGCAAAGAAACCAAAGATGCAGCAGTAGAAGCTTTAGCAAAAGAAGGCTGTGAAGCATATGTTATTGGTGAAATTATTGCTGGTGAAGATAAAGTACAGTTAGAAGATTAATTTTAGGAGAAGCAGATATGATAAACAAAGCGCGTATTGCGGTATTTGTTTCTGGTGGAGGCACCAATTTAGAAGCGTTGCTACAGGCAGGGGAGGCCGGGCAGATTCCACATGGAGAGTTTGCACTGGTTTGTGCCAGCAACGAAAAGGCCTATGCTCTGGAGCGTGCCAAGAATCACGGAGTACCGGGAGTGGCGGTTTCTAAAAAGGGGATGTCCCAAGAAGCGTTTGAAGAAGCATTAAATAAGTATTTAGAAGAATATCAGATTGACTTTATTATATTAGCCGGTTTCCTGTCTATTTTATCGCAGGAGTTTGTAGGTAAGTGGGCGGATCGAATCATTAATGTTCATCCATCCCTGATACCATCCTTTTGTGGAAAAGGCATGTATGGATTAAAAGTACATGAAGCTGCTTTGGAAAAAGGAGTAAAAGTAACCGGAGCCACAGTACATATGGTAAATGAAATTCCGGATGGTGGAAAAATTCTTTTACAAAAAGCGGTGGAGATTTTAGAAGATGATACACCGGAAGTATTGCAGAGAAGAGTTATGGAACAGGCAGAATGGATTTTATTACCACAGGCAGCAGAACAGGTTGCTCGTAATATAGTAGAAAACAAATAGATAGACTAAAGTGCATTTCAAACGGATATAAAAAGACCTAGTACAAGCCGGGAAAGCACAATACTTTCTCGGCTTGTTGTGCTTTAAAGAAACGAAAAGTAAATTCAAAAGAGTAGATTTCGTACTTAGATGGATTTGCAAGGATGATTTACAACAGGAGGTTAAAAGATGGTACGAAGAATTTATGTGGAAAAGAAACCCACACTTCGCCTGGAAGCAGCAGGTTTATTAAATGAACTTCGCTCCTTACTTGGCATTTCTAATTTGACAGGCTTAAGATTAATTAATCGATATGATGTAGAAGGCTTGGAAGAAGATGTTTTTCAGAGAGCAGTACAGACTGTTTTTTCAGAGCCGCAGGTAGATGATACTATGACAGAATGTCCTACAGGAGATTTTCAGATTTTCGCTGTAGAAGCTTTACCTGGACAGTTTGATCAGCGTGCAGATTCTGCCAGCCAGTGTATTCAGTTAATGACACAGGGCGATCGTCCAATTGTTAGAACTGCAAAAGTATATCTTTTAAGTGGAGATTTATCTGCAGAAGATATGGAAAAAATCAAAAAATACGTTATCAACCCGGTAGAATCCAGAGAAGCCGGATTGGAAGAGGTTGATACACTTCATATGGAATACAACATCCCAACTATGGTAGAAACTGTAACAGGTTTCATTGCCATGAACGAAGAAGAATTAGCAGGACTTTTAGATCGTTTAGGACTTGCTATGGACTTAGATGATTTAAAATTCTTACAGACATACTTCAGGGATGATGAACATAGAGATCCTACTATCACAGAAATCCGTGTAGTAGATACCTATTGGTCTGACCATTGCCGTCATACTACATTCTCAACTCACATTGATAATGTAAAAATTGAAGATAAAGAAATTCAGGCTGCTTACGAACGTTACTTAGCTGCAAGAGTAGAAGTATACGGAGAAGAAAAAGCGGCAAAACGTCCACAGACACTTATGGACATTGCTACTATTGGCGGTAAGACATTGAAAAAACGTGGACTTCTTCCTGAATTAGATGAAAGTGAAGAAATCAATGCTTGTTCCATCCATGTAACAGCAACTGTGGATGGAGAAGAACAGGATTGGTTGTTAATGTTTAAAAACGAAACTCATAACCATCCAACAGAAATTGAACCATTTGGTGGTGCTGCAACTTGTATCGGTGGTTGTATCCGAGATCCATTGTCAGGACGTGCATACGTACATCAGGCAATGCGTGTAACCGGTGGTGGAGATCCAAGAGTAGCTTTAAAAGATACTTTAGAAGGAAAATTACCACAGCGTAAAATTGCACAGACTGCAGCAGCAGGTTACTCTTCCTATGGTAACCAGATTGGTCTTGCAACAGGTCATGTAGCAGAAATCTATCATGAAGGCTATATCGCAAAAAGAATGGAATGTGGTGCTGTTGTTGGTGCCGCACCTGCATACAACGTTCGTCGTGAACGTCCGGAAGCAGGAGATGTTATCGTATTATTAGGAGGACGTACCGGTCGTGATGGTATTGGTGGAGCTACAGGTTCCTCTAAGAGCCACAACTTAAAATCCTTAGCTACCATGGCTAGTGAAGTACAGAAAGGTAATGCTCCTGAAGAGAGAAAAATACAGAGATTATTCCGTAACAGTGAAGTTACCCGTCTTATCAAACGTTGTAATGACTTTGGTGCCGGCGGTGTCAGCGTAGCTATCGGTGAATTAGCAGACGGATTAAAAATCAACTTAGATGCAGTTCGTAAAAAATATGACGGTCTTGACGGAACTGAAATCGCTATCAGCGAATCTCAGGAACGTATGGCAGTTGTTGTAGCAGCAGAAGACGTGGAAAAATTCATCGCTTTTGCAGAAGCTGAAAACTTAGAAGCATACAAAGTAGCAGAAGTTACAGAAGAAGCAAGAATGGTAATGGAATGGAATGGAGTTACGATTGCTAACTTAAGCCGTGACTTCTTAAATACAAACGGTGCTGATAAACATACTTTAGTTGCAGTAGAAGAAAAAGACAGAGCAGCCTTTGAAGATAGTAAATTTACTTCTTTAAAAGAAATGGCAGGAAGCTTAGCAAGTGCATCCCGTAGAGGTTTAACAGAACGTTTCGATGGTTCCATTGGAGCCGGTTCCGTATTAATGCCATTTGGTGGAAAGACACAGCGTACACCGGCACAGGCTATGGCAGCCCTGTTCCCTGTATTACCGGAACAGACAACAGATCAGGCAAGTGTAATGGCATGGGCATGTGACCCTAACCAGATGATGGTAGATCCTTACAAAGGTTCTTACAATGCAGTATATACTTCCATGGCGAAGATTGTAGCTGCAGGTGCTGATTATACAAAAGCTTACTTTACATACCAGGAGTTCTTCGAAAAACTTCGTCAGGAACCTACCCGTTGGGGTAAACCATTTGCAGCCTTACTTGGTGCTTTAGACGCACAGTTAGAATTAGGGGCAGCAGCCATTGGTGGAAAAGACTCTATGTCCGGATCCTTCTTAGACTTAGATGTACCTCCAACATTAATTTCCTTTGCAATCGCTCCATTAAAAGCAGCAGAAGTACTTTCTCCTGAATTCAAAGAAGCAGGACATCCTGTATATGTATTTGCAGGAAACACAAGTGAAGAAAAGAAAGCAGCTTGGGTAAGCTTCTACGAACTTCACAAAGCAGGAAAAGTAAAAGCAGCTTGGGCAGTAGAAAACGGCTTGGCGGAAAGCTTGATGAATATGTCCTTTGGTAATAACATTGGATTTAAGGCAGAAGGCGAAGCTAACTGGAACGTATTAATGCCGGGTGCTATCGTAGCAGAACTTACAGAAGACGTTACAGGAGCTGTTAAGTTAGGTATGACTACAGAAGAAGCTGTGATTGATCTTGGAAATGACAGTGCAACTGTAGAAGAATTATTAGCAATTAACGAAGCAGTTTTAGAAAACGTATATCCAAATAGAACAAAAACAGAAGAAGTGGAAGTGCCTGTATTAAATCATACAGCAACCAGCTATCCATCTCCTAAGATTGGTATTGCAAAACCAAAAGTATTGATTCCTGTATTCCCCGGAACTAACTGTGAATACGACAGTGCCCGTGCCGCAAAAGCAGCAGGTTTGGATGCAGAAATTTTAGTAGTAAATAACCAGAGTGCAGCAGGTGTTGCAGAATCTGTAAGCCGCTTCGCAAAAGCAGCGAAAGACAGTCAGATTATCTTTGTACCGGGAGGATTCTCCGGTGGGGACGAACCGGACGGTTCCGGTAAATTTATTACAGCTTTCTTCCGTAATCCGGAAGTAAAAGAAGTTACTATGGATTTATTAAAAAATAGAGATGGCTTAATGTTAGGTATCTGTAACGGATTCCAGGCATTAATCAAATTGGGACTTGTTCCATATGGTGAAATCATCGATACCGATGAAAATTGCCCAACTCTTAGTTACAACGTAATTGGTCGTCATCAGTCCAAGATTGTTCACACAAGAGTAGCAAGTAACAAATCTCCATGGTTATCCAAAGTACAGGTTGGTGATGTTGTAACAGTACCAATTTCTCACGGAGAAGGTCGCTTCCTTTGCAACAGCGACTTGTTACAGAAATTAGCAGCTAACGGACAGATTGCAACTCAGTATGTAGATTTAGCAGGTGTACCTACTATGGACGTAGACTTCAATCCAAACGGTTCCGTATGGGCAATTGAAGGTATCACATCTCCGGATGGACGTGTTCTTGGTAAGATGGGACACTCTGAACGTGTTGGAAAAGAGATTTACAAAAACGTTCCCGGTAACTATGATTTACACTTATTTGAATCAGCAAAAGGTTATTTTAGTATTTAATGATTTTAAATTACAGCAAGGACGTCAGAATGATTTATGAATTGCTTGGAATAAATATTAAAATTGTAAAGAATTTCTAGTTGATATTAAGTGAAAAATAAGATATAAAATATAAAAATAACGTCATGATTCTATAGGGTAAAGCTATAGAATCGTGGCAAAATGTAGAAAGAAAAGAGAGGTAAGAAAAATGGCTTATTATTATCCTGAACCATCCCATACATTTAGTGAATATCTTTTAGTACCGGGGTATTCATCTGCAGAATGTATTCCAAATAGAGTTTCTTTAAAAACTCCGGTAGTTAAATATAAAAAAGGCGAAGAATGTCCTTTGACTATGAATATCCCTATGGTATCTGCAGTTATGCAGTCTGTATCCGGTGAAAAAATGGGTGTTGCACTTGCAAAAGAAGGTGGTATTGCATTTATTTACGTTTCCCAGCCAATCGAAGAACAGGCTGAAATGGTACGTAAAGTAAAACGTTCCAAAGCAGGCTTCGTACCAAGTGATTCTAACTTACGTGTAGATAATACTATGGCAGATGTTGTAGCTATGAAAGAAGCTACAGGTCACTCCACTATGGCAGTTACAGATGACGGAACAGGGACAGGAAAGTTACTTGGTATCGTTACAGGACGTGACTACCGTGTCAGCAGAATGGATCCTAATACAAAAGTATCTGAATTCATGACTCCACTTGAAAAATTAATTACAGCTCCGGAAGGAACTACTTTAAAAGAAGCAAACAACATTATTTGGGATAACAAATTAAACTCTCTTCCAATCGTAGATAAAGATGGACATTTAGTTTCTTTTGTTTTCCGTAAAGACTATGATCTTCATAAAAATAATCCATTATCCATTATGGATGATGACAAACGCTACATCGTAGGTGCAGGTATCAATACCCGTGACTACGCAGAACGTGTACCTGCATTAGTAGAAGCAGGAGTTGACGTATTAGTAATCGACTCTTCCGAAGGATATTCTGAATGGCAGGCTCTTACTTTAAAATGGATCCGTGATCATTATGGAGATTCCGTAAAGGTTGGTGCAGGTAACGTAGTAGATGGCGAAGGTTTCCGTTATCTTGCAGATGCAGGTGCAGACTTTGTTAAAATCGGTATCGGCGGAGGTTCTATCTGTATCACCCGTGAAACAAAAGGTATCGGTCGTGGACAGGCAACAGCAGTTATTGATGTAGCAGCAGAAAGAGATAAATATTTTGAAGAAACAGGAATTTACGTTCCGATTTGTGCAGACGGTGGTATTGTACATGATTACCATATGACATTAGCTCTTGCTATGGGTGCAGACTTCTGTATGTTAGGACGTTACTTCTCCAGATTTGATGAATCTCCAACAAGTAAAGTTATGGTAAACGGAAGCTACATGAAAGAATACTGGGGCGAAGGTAGTGCAAGAGCAAGAAACTGGCAGCGTTATGACATGGGCGGAGCTTCTAAATTAAGTTTCGAAGAAGGTGTTGACTCTTACGTTCCATACGCAGGTTCTCTTGCAGACGGTGTAGCAAGTACATTAGCTAAAATCCGTTCTACTATGTGTAACTGTGGTGCTTTAACTCTTGAAGAATTAAGAAACAAAGCTAAGATTACACTTGTGTCTGCAGTTTCTATCGTAGAAGGTGGGGCTCACGACGTACAGCTGAAAGATTCCAAGAAATAATGTGGATTATGTTGGTTGTATTGTAAATATAGGAGAGAATTACATGGAAATGATTAATATTGAAAAAGAATTACAGGAAAATGCATACCCGGGTAGAGGTATCATTATCGGTAAAAGTGCAGACGGTACAAAGGCTGTAACCGCTTACTTTATCATGGGTAGAAGTGAAAACAGTAGAAACCGTGTTTTCGTAGAAGAAGGTCAGGGAATCAGAACTCAAGCTTTTGATCCTTCTAAATTGGTAGATCCAAGTCTTATCATCTATGCACCTGTTCGTGTATTAGGTAATAATACTATTGTAACAAATGGTGATCAGACAGATACTGTTTATGAAGGTTTAGAAAAAGGCCTTACTTTTGAACAGTCCTTAAGAAGCAGACAGTTTGAACCGGACGAACCAAACTGCACACCTAGAATTTCCGGT
>JAFZGJ010000191.1 GCA_017555455.1 Lachnospiraceae bacterium | reverse complement strand
TCAATCATATAAGAAATTGCCTGGAAGGTGAAAAAAGAAATCCCTATAGGCAATCGGATTTCCGGATCTGCTATCGCTTCACTTCCTAAAATGGAGTTAATAATAGAAACCAAAAATCCAAAATATTTATAATATCCGATAATTCCCAAATCAAAAATCAGGGCTACAACTAAAACTATTTTCTTCCGTATGCCTTCCTGCTTAATTAATACCCTTCCCAATATCCAGTTTACCAGAATGGTAACTATCATTAACAAAACAAGGATAGGTTCTCCCCAAGCATAGAAAAATAAGCTGGCCAACAGTAAAAGGATATTGGAATATTTCTCTTTAATTATAAAATTTGCCATAAATACAATGGGCAAAAATAAGAACAAAAAGATAGATGAACTAAATATCATATTCTAAATTATAATCTCCAGTAAGAGAATCCTTCTTCTGTATAATCTTTTCTATTTAACAATCCTTTAATATCCGCCAAAACTTTTACTTTATTATCAGGATTGAAGAATCCGCAGATATCATCTTTGGACAATTTCAGGAATTCGTCATGAGCTACTGCGATAATTACCGCATCCATGTTTTTAACATCTTCCATGGTGCCAAATTCAATGCCATATAAGTGTTTTGCTTCCCCGGCATCTGCTGTTTCATCTACAACAACCGGAGTAATTCCATATTCACCAAGTTCTTTGTAAATATCGATAATCTTAGTATTTCTGGTATCCGGACAGTTTTCTTTAAAAGTAAAACCAAGAATAGCTACCTTCGCTCCATTTACCGGAAGACCAGCTTTGATAATATTCTTAACAACACTTTCAGCTACATATTTTCCCATATCATCATTAATACGACGACCGGATAAAATAATCTGGGAATGATAACCTAACTGTTCTGCTTTATATGTTAAGTAGTAAGGGTCAACTCCAATACAGTGTCCACCTACAAGTCCCGGGAAGAATTTCAAGAAATTCCATTTAGTTCCTGCTGCTTCCAACACTGCTTTTGTATCAATACCCATTTTATTAAAAATAATGGATAATTCGTTCATAAACGCAATGTTAATATCACGCTGGCTGTTTTCAATTACTTTTGCTGCTTCCGCCACTTTAATGGATTCTGCACGGTGTACCCCTGCTTCTACTACAAGCTCATAAACTCGCGCAACTTCATCCAAGGTTTCGTCATCCATACCGGATACAATCTTAGTAATAGTTTCTAATCTGTGAACTTTATCGCCCGGGTTAATTCTTTCCGGAGAATAACCGATTTTAAAGTCTACACCACATTTTAATCCGGATTCTTTTTCCAAAATCGGAACACAGATATCTTCTGTAACTCCCGGATAAACGGTAGATTCAAATACAACAATAGAACCTTTTGTTAAGTTCTGTCCAAGTAATCTGCTGGCACCTTCTACCGGTGTTAAGTCCGGTGTATGGTCATCATTTACCGGTGTAGGAACTGCTACGATATGAAATTTTGCTTCTTTTAATTTCGCAGGATCTGCGGTAAATTCTACGCTTGTAGTTTTAATCACATCATCCCCAACTTCTCTGGTTGGGTCGATACCGGATTTGTATAAATTGATTTTGTTTTCATTTAAATCAAAACCTACAACTTTTACTTTTCTTGCAAAAGCAACTGCGATAGGCATACCTACATATCCAAGACCTACTAAAGATATTTTTTCCTCTCCGGCTACGATTTTTTCATATAAACTCATATTAATTAATCCTTTCTCTTAGCTTGTGTACAACTATTCACCAATATCTGTACCCATTATCCTATTTATATAATTTATTTGCAACAGTAATATTATATCACCCTGTTGATTTCTTCCATATAGGATTCGACCACAATCTTACGGTCAAATTCCTGTTCCATTTTCTTACGGGCATTTTTCCCCATCTCTTTTCTCTCTTCATAAGAAAGATTCAAGAAACGTTTCACTGCTTCATAAAAGCCTTCTTTATCTCGTGGTATAAAACCGATTCCCGTGATGCCATCCTCAAAGCCTTCTCTGCAACCGGGAATATCCGAGGCCAAAACCGGTCTTCCCGTAGCTGCAGTTTCCAACACCACATTGGACATTCCTTCATGGTAACTTGGTATCACTGCCGCCGAAGCCTCTTTATAAAACGGATGAATGATTTTCTGATAACCGATAAATTCCACGATACCATCCTGCTGCAGTTCTTCCACCATCTCTTTATAATCTTCTTCATAGCTGCCTATCAGCTGAAAAATCACCTTTGGGAATTCCTGTTTGATTTTTTTTGCTGCATAAAGCAATTCATCAATTCCCTTTTCTTTCATAATCCGCCCTACAAATACCAATTTCACAGGCTCATCTTTAGAAGGATACTCTTCAAATACATGCCTGTCCAGATTTACTCCGGAACCGGGTACCAAACGCACTTTTGTGCCTTTAATCCCAAAACCTTCAAAGATATCCTTATTCTTCGCATTTTGGAAGAAAACACAGCTTGCCTTTTTTAAAGCAATCTTATACAAGAATACCACCAGCTTACGAAGCAATCCATCTTCTTCAAACGCTGACCCCAAACCTGTAATATTTACAATGTACGGAATCCTCTTACATCTGCAGCAAAGACTTCCGTAAATATTTGGTTTAATAGTATAAGTCAGCACCACATCCGGTTTTATTTTTTGTATCAGCTTAAGATAAGCTATCATTAATTTGCCGTCTTTGACAGGATTCATACCTCTTCGTTCCAAAAATGTATGGTGTAAAATACATCCTTCTTTGGCAAGTTCCGGCACGTCTTCTTCATCCGGAAGACTGACATGTACTTCATAATCTTTTAACAACCTTAAAAGCAATTCATTCCGGAAATCATACAGCCCGCTGGCATTGTTGGCTAGAATTAATACTCTTTTTTTCATTCTATCACCACATCCATTATTTTACTTTTACGCTAATTCATCCTGTTTTTTTATTACAACACTGTCGTACATCATCATAACAACGCCTTCTTCATAGTCACCAATGCAGGAATCATTTGCTTTTCCGGAAATATTCTTCTCAATTAATTTTACAAAATCTACACCTGCACCATATGCATGAAGGTAGGCACCTCCAAAACGGGGATTTATTTCAGAAAGATAATATTGTCCGTTCACATAAAAGAAATCCATATCATTAGGACCATATAATTCTAATACTCCTGCAACTTGCTTGATTAACTCAAAAAGGTTTTCATCTTTAAAGGAAATAGTCTTATTTGCTCCTCCGATAGTAGTAGAAATTTTTCTCTTGGAAAATGCAGATACCACTTCCCTGCTTTCTGTATCTATATATACATCCGCATCCAAATCCATTCCGCCCATGAATTCTTGAATGATCAGAGATTCATCTTCTTTCATCGCAATCGCAAGTTCATCCATGCTTTCAACTTTTCTTGCCCCTACACTTCCGCTTCCTGTTCGTGGTTTTACAAAAACCGGGAAAGAAAGTTCTTTCCGGACTATTGCATTTTGAGCCTCTTCTAAAGTTCCAAAAGTCTGTACTGTAGGAATATTATGTTTTTTCAGGTGTTTAAACAATTCATACTTGTTAAAACAGAGTCCGGCTGTTTCATAAGAAGGAACCAGCACCTTAATTCCAAGCTGTTCAAACACTTCTCTATTCTTAGCCAGCACTTCTATTTCCGGATCAATAAAAGTTGCAATTGCCTGTATTTTTTCTTTTTTACAAATATCTAACAGTGTATCAATATAGTTTGGTTCTGTAATTTTAGGGACCAAATATTGTTCATCTGCAAAATATAATGCAGGTGCATATGGACTATTATCTGTGGCAACAATTCTTCCTTCTGTTCCCATTGTCTGGCGAAAATCTTTCAGTAGTTCCCCTCTACGACCTACACTGCACATCAATAAATTCATATTCTACTCTCCTGTCCATAATTTTCTATCTTTAAGAATGAATATCTAAATAATCATTTACCGAAATCTGACTTCTTACTTTTTCCATGCCCTGACTGTCTTTTACATATACATCCGGGAGATATCGTATAAACATACCTCCAAAGGTCATAGAATAAGCTCCTACCCGATGATAAATAATTTCATCTCCTACCTGAAGTTCTTTCTCGTTTTCTAAAACCATAATACGGTCATGATCCATACATGTATAACCACAAATAATTTGTTTTGGATGTTTTTTTCCTTCCTGCGCATTGCTGGAAAACATATATCTCTTTTTTGCCCACAATGGATCAATATGAATGCGGCTACCATCTGTAGTCACTATTCTTGCATGTATGGTATCTTTTACATCTAATACAGACGTATGTAGTTCCACCGTAGAACCAATAATCGCCGAACCTGGTTCTACAATCAGTTTTGTTTCTTCTGGATTAATTACTGCGCTTAATTCATTTTTTATTACAGTCACATAATCTTTGGGTGTGGGTTTTCCTTCCACTCCTCCAAAATAACCACCGCCCATATCAATAAATGACAGTTTTAAATCATATTTACGGATTAAATTTACTGCATAACGTGCAATTTCTCTGTAAACATTCAAACTACGGGTAATACTGTTGCAATGTAAATGCAAGCCAATCTTTGCCTCACCATAAAAACCTCTTATAGTTTTAAGTGCTTTTTCAAATTCACCATTTTCTACCGCAAATCCGAATCTGAAACCATCTTCTTCATAACCAATATCCTCATGGCTAAAAACAGAAGAATCTACATTTACTCTAATACCTATATTTTCACAAGCATTTCCTTTGTACTTTACAAGATATTCCAAATCTTTCGCAGAATCCAGATTGATAAACGCTTTACCTTCTACTGCCAATTTGAATTGTTCTTCCCCTTTGATAGGGCCGTTATATACAATCTCGCTGTCTGCATAACCACACAATTTAGCTAACTGATATTCTTCATCAGAAACCACCTCCGCCAGTGCATTCTTTTCCTTTAAATATTTTAAAAGCCATGGCAGTGAGTTTGTTTTTACAGAATACGCCAATTTTGAATTCGGCCATAATTCTTTTAACGCATTTTCAAATGCCACAACATTAGCATTCAATTCATTCTCTAAAATCAGAAAATAGGGAGTTTTCATGCATCCACCTCTTCCGTTCCCATAAAATCTTCCATTGTTACAGAGTTTGCAGAACTAATACCATCTCGTTTTAAAACTGTAAGTACTGTCTGGAAAATAATCTTCCAGTCCCCCAAAAATGTGATGTTATCTACATACTTAACATCCCACTCAAACTTCTCTTCCCAACTAATAGAATTTCTTCCATTTACCTGCGCCAATCCGGTAAATCCGGGACGTACTTCGTGCCTTCTTGCCTGCCTCTTATTATATCGTGGAAGATATTCCACTAACAAAGGTCTGGGTCCTACAATACTCATATCCCCTTTGAAAATATTCCAAAGCTCCGGCAATTCATCTAAACTGGTAGCACGGAGCATTTCTCCGAATCTAGTAAGGCGTACTTCATCCGGAAGTAACTCACCCTTCTCATCCCTTTCATCCGTCATGGTACGGAATTTACACATAGTGAAAATCTCCCCATCTTTTCCCGGACGCTTCTGGCGGAAAATCACCGGACTACCTAATTTTGTTCTGACTAAGATTGCTACGATTAATAATACCGGTGAGAGTATGATTAAAGCTAAACCTGATAATATTATATCAAATAATCTCTTTATATAATTCTTGTACATACATTTCCTCCGTATACTAAGGTGGTTTGGGATATAAATCCCTTTGAACGACTTTTGTGCTGTGGAGATGAGACCTTAGGCTCATCGGAACGTTTAGCACAATGGAGCGAAAAGGGATTTATATCCCTACCATCGTATTATCGGCCGAAACAACCACGCACAATATTTATAATATTCTGCATATCTTCTTTGGTGTTTTTAATATCACTCGGAAGACAAAGTCCACGATTGAAAATATCCTCACCAACACTGATATCGCCATCCACAGCAGAAATAAAATCATATTCCGCAAATACCGGCTGTAAATGCATTGGTTTCCAGATTGGTCTGGATTCCATATTTTCTGCTTCCAAAGCATCCATAATCTGGTTTGGAGTCACCTTACATCCTTCTGATAAAGTAATGCAGGACAACCAACAGTTGGAATCTCCATCCGGATTCATGGGATTCATGGTGATTTCTTCGATATCTGCAAATGCAGCTTTGTACTGCTCATAGATTTTCTTCTTAATTGCTTTATGCTCTTCCAAATGAAGCATCTGACCACGGCCGATGCCTGCCACAACATTGGACATACGATAATTATAGCCAATATTAGAATGCTGATAATGTCTGGCCGCATCCCTTGCCTGGGTGGACAAAAATCTGGCTCTTGCGATTAACTCTTCATCCTCAGAAACCAGCATACCACCACCGGAGGTCGTGATAATTTTATTTCCATTAAAAGAATAAATTCCGAATTTACCAAAGGTTCCGGTCTGCTTTCCTTTGTATGTAGCACTTAAAGATTCAGCCGCATCTTCAATTAGTGGCACATTGTGTTCTTCACAAATTGCCATAAGCTCGTCAATTTTTGCCGGAACACCATATAAATGTACCACCACTACAACTTTCGGATTTGGATATTTTTCAAAAGCCTTCTTTAAAGCTTTGGGATCCATATTCCAAGTGTCCGGTTCACTGTCAATAAATACCGGAATCGCTTTTTCATAACGAATGGGATTGCAAGTTGCAGAAAAAGTAAGGTCTGATACAAATACAATATCTCCTTCCTTTACATCTGCCAGTTTTAATGCTAAGTGAATGGCTGCGGTTCCTGCACTTAAAGCCGCAGCCGCTTTACATCCTGTATATGATGCTACTTCTTTTTCAAATTCATTTACATTAGGACCAAGAGGAGCTACCCAGTTGGTATCAAATGCTTCCTGTACAAATTTCTGTTCTTCTCCATGCATGGTCGGACATGATAAATAGATTCTTTTCTTTTCCATAACTGCCTCCGTTTTTAACAATTCCTAAACGCACAAAGTAGGAGTTTAAAATAAACCCCTATTTTGTATTTATTATAGCACTAATTTACTTTCTTTACATCATCTTTAATCTGATATGTCGGAACAATCTCCTTAATCAACTGACGGATATCGGCACTTTCATTTTTAGACTCTTCCTTCAGATTATGCAACTGACGGAAAAATTCCATTTCATCAATTTCAATCGGTTTTCCTATATGAATCATTTTATTAGCAGTATCCTGAAGTCCTTCTTCTTCCATCAGAAGTTCTTCGTATAATTTTTCTCCCGGGCGGAGTCCTGTAAATTCAATTTGAATGTCTTCATCTACCTTGTAGCCGGACAAACGGATAAGATTTTTTGCCAAATCCAAAATTTTTACCGGTTCTCCCATATCCAGAACAAAGATTTCTCCGCCTTTGGCATAGGCTCCTGCCTGTAGTACCAAGGACACCGCTTCCGGTATAGTCATAAAATAACGGATAATATCCGGATGGGTTACGGTTACAGGTCC
>JAFZGJ010000190.1 GCA_017555455.1 Lachnospiraceae bacterium | reverse complement strand
GCCTTCTGCTTCCCCGCAAATCTGAATAATCTCTTTTGGCTCAAACAAGTAATATTTTCCTTCTACTCCTTCACTGTCTGCATCCTGAGCACTATAAAATCCTCCTTCTTTGGAAGTCATTTCCCTTAAAACATAATCTGCCGTCGCTTTTGCAATCCCATAATAAATAGATTTTCCCGTAAGCTGATATGCTTTACAATATGCCATAATCAACAATGCATTGTCATAAAGCATTTTTTCAAAATGAGGAGCTAAAAAATAATCATCCGTAGAATATCTGGAAAATCCCCCTCCAATGTGATCATAGATTCCGCCTCTGTACATTTGAATCAAAGTTTTCTCCACCATATGCAAAGCTTCTTTGTTCCCGCTTTTTTCATAATACCTCATTAAAAACAATAAATTATGAGGTGTTGGAAACTTAGGTGCACGTCCAAATCCTCCGTTTTTAGGATCAAACAACTGCTTATAATGTCTAAAAGCGGTTTCCATTAACTGTACGTCTGCCTCTTCAATCTCTACTGATTCTTGCCCTAAAATTACACTTTCACTTTTCTGTTTTAAATAGGAAATTATATCTTCTGCAGAATCCAACAATGTTTTTCTATCCGTTTTCCATTTTTCCCATACTGTCAACAACAATTCCTGCAATCCTATCTGTCCATACTTTGCTTTCTTTGGAAAATACGTTCCTGCAAAAAATGGTTTCTGATCCGGTGTCAGAAAAATAGTCGTAGGCCAGCCTCCGTTTCCCGTAAATGCCTGACACACTGCCATATAAATACTGTCAATATCCTGACGTTCTTCTTTATCTACTTTGATAGAAATGAAATATTGGTTCAAAATCCGGGCTGTTTCTTCATCTTCAAAACTTTCATGAGCCATTACATGACACCAATGACAGGTACTGTAACCAATACTTAAAAATATTGGTTTATCTTCCCTTTTTGCACGTTCAAAAGCTTCTTTACACCAGGGATACCAATTTACCGGATTATCTGCATGCTGTAATAAATAAGGACTGGTTTCATTTTTCAAAAAATTTTGCATACTTCCTCACAATCTGCCGCTACTTCGACTTTTTTGTGATTTAGTATGCATTCTTTTTAATAAAATATGTTATTTTCTTAGTACAGCATAAATAAAATAAGTACTATTTTTATGCAAGATTAATTGAAAATATATAGCAAAAATATGTTCCTCACATTATGCCAACACCCTACATAATTTCAAAAATCAAAATCCGTTCTCTCTCATTCTTCCCTTCAAACAAATCCATACACTCAATCTCATCCACAAACATCAACTCATCTTTTGTCATCAGATAAGCCACATATTCCTCATCCGGATAATAAAAGAATAAGACCATAGAACGCGGATTTTTATAATAAGAATCTAAAATTTTTCCTAAAACAGAACATAAAATTTCAATGGGAAAAGGATTGAAAAAATAAAAACAATCGGCATTTCCAACCTCATAGTTTTCAGCAGAAATACACTGAAACTCCGGTTTTAATTTTCCGACAAAGCTTTTGCTGTTTTCCAATGCTCTCTTTATCATCCGCTCATCAAAATCAATGCCTATGGTTTTACATCCAACTTTTGCTGATAAATAAAAGCCTACTCTTCCTTTGCCACATCCATAATCAACTAAAATATTCTCTTTTATGATATATCCTGACTCTGCAAGCCTTTCCAATACAGAATATGGTGTTGGCTCATAGGGATGATGATAGGTATCTTCTTTGGAATCATCCCTTCCTGTGGTTTGTATCTTTAACTGTTTATCTATTAAATTTTCTAAAACTATTTTACTCATATTCCACTTACTAGTTTACTCTTCACTTTTCTGATATTCCAAAATATCTCCGGGCTGACAGTCTAAAACTTCACAAATTGCTTCCAAAGTAGAAAACCGGATAGCGCTTACCTTTCCGGTTTTTATTTTTGACAGATTTACATTAGAAACGCCAACCCGTTCAGACAATTCGTTTAAACTCATTTTTCGATCTGCCATTACTCTGTCCAGGCGTAAAATAATCTTTCCCATCTCTCCTCCTACAAAGTTTCATCTGATAATTTCTGTAACTCTGCCCCATACTGAAAAATGTAAGATAATAAAAAGAACACAGCCGCTATTACCAAAAACGTAGTATCTAATGATGCTGATAATTCTACACTTGTAACTATTTCCGGTCGAAACAGTTCCCTAATATGATAACCATTAAAAGTCGTAGTATCAATAATCAGTTTTGTAACAGACCAAATACCTCCTCCTATAAGTATTAAAACTCCAAGATGTTTAAAGTTTTTTGAAATACTTTCATCAAAAGGAAGTCCTTCTTTCATGGGCTTTAGAATTTTTCGAGCAATTTTTACTCCATAGAGCATGAAAAAAGTAAGTATAAACACCATCAACATTCCGGCATAAAAACGTATATTTGTATAGGTAACAGAAGGAGCTTGTTCCGGTACAATTCCCACTTTCACACTTCCAAGTGTTAATATCAGATACTCTCTAAGTGCGTTTTGGTCTTTCAAAACTTCTCCAAATATAATAATCCACACCACAAGCATCAATATAGCTGCTCCCATGTTTATATAGAAAATTAACTTTGCAACGGAATCAAGCGTATTGGCAATTTTCTTTAGTTTATCCATATCGTTACCTCCAATTTCAACTGGTTTATACCCATATTATATCATTAGATTTTTCGATTATCAATATATTTTTAATGTTTATCATTAAATATTTGATATTATAATTACTGTTTATACATAACAAATAACACGATGTGCCTTGGCTAATATATAAACAGTAACATATTAAAACAATCTGTGAGCTGTTGAGTTTTTAACTACCAATACATTTACTCTGTATAATACTGTGCCTGGGCGTTCCATAACTGGAAGTATTTGCCCTTTGTATCAGCTACCAACGATGTGTGTGTTCCTTGTTGAGTAACCTTACCTTCATGGAATACCACAATTTCGTCACAAAACTTACAGGAGGATAAACGATGAGAAATATAGATAGCAGTTTTATCTCCTGCAATCTTATCAAACTTTCCATAAATTTCTGCTTCCGCAATGGGGTCCAGAGCTGCTGTAGGTTCATCAAGAATAATAAACGGAGCATCCTTATAGAGCGCACGGGCAATGGCGATCTTTTGAGCCTCACCACCGGAAACCTCAACACCATCCTCAGACAGCTTCTTATAAAGCATCGTATCTAATCCCTTTTCCATACTTGCAAGACGTTCTCCAAATCCAGCATCCACTAATGCCTTTTGTACCCGATTACGGTCATAGTGCATACTGCCTGCAACATTGGCTCCCAAGGGCTGACAAATAAGCTGAAAATCTTGGAATACCACTGAAAAAATATTCATGTAATCGTCGTAGCGATACTTACGAATGTCGATACCGTTTAATAAAATTTGTCCCTCCTGAGGATCGTACAGGCGGCATAACAATTTGATGAAGGTTGTTTTGCCACTTCCATTCTCACCAACAATGGCAAGTCTCTTTCCCACTTTGAATTTCATATTCACATGACGGAGAGCCCATATGCCGGAGCCGGGATATTGAAAAGATACATCCCTAAACTCTACTTCATACCTGCGATCCGACCTCTTTTCCGTGGTAAGGCTTCCCTGGTACATAGTGTTTGGAATATCCAGAAACTCAAATGTTTTCTCCAGGTAACCGGTGTTTGCTTCCAACACTCCTATTAATCCGGTTAAGGCAAAAATATTATCTACCATGGCAGTAGCAGCACCCACATATTGAGTAATGCTTCCCACATCAAAAGCACCACCCCAAGCCTTCAGACAAGTGAACACGTATATAAAACCGGTAATAATGGTAGTAATGCACACACCTAAACTTGCATAAATTCCCATTTTGCCTTGTGCCATTTTATTGAAAGGACCCATGACTCCAAAAGATACATCCTTAGCCCAATATGTACTAATCAGCCTTTGCTGGTCATTCATTCGTATATCTATACTTCGTTCCTTTTGGGTTCCGGCAAATCCGAAATGTTCAAACAAACGGTTCCCAAAAGCAGCTTCTTCGGCAAATTCGCTCCAACACTTTGTGGATGCTGCAGTGAACTTTCCTGCAAGAATACTCACTCCCACCATAAGAATTCCCATAATAAGAATAAACAGCGGATGATTCATTACCGTTAACCAACCAGCGGTATCTGGCACTGGAGAAGCAAACAAACTAATGGTCAGCACAATACCACTTAACATACCAATCACACCGGTTACCAAATGCTCATATACTTCTTGAACCTTCATCAATCCCCAGCCGGACCAACTTTCGTTTTGTCGAATCTGTATTCTATGATCATGGTTTGATTGTTTATCCATTTCGGAAAAATCCAAAGAAAACATTTTATGAATAAACAGAATTTCCTTTCTGCCCCACAAATCGTTCAGTAACGTTTGGTAACGCCGCCAAAGAACGGCCTTTAAAATGGTAACAATACCAACACCTAATACACTTGCCACTACCCATTTCCAAAGGATATCGTCTCTGCGTAAACTTGCAAGCTCTTTCAGTATTTGTGCAGAAAAGAAAACGGTTATGTACGGTGTAACTGCATTAACAATGCAATGCAAAGTCAAAACCGGAAAGAACTTAGGTGACACTTTATGGAGTTCCTTAATGCCACGTAAATGTATAGCAACCGCATGACGCATATTTACTTTTTCTTTCATTCTCAGAACTCCTTTCCCTCTTGATAATATCGACTTTGCACTTCAAAGAGTTTTGCATACTCCCCATCCATTGCCAGCAGACTTTCGTGGGTTCCTTCCTCTTGAATTCCTCCTTCTGCAATAAAAATAATGCGGTCGCAAAAACGGGTGGAAGCCAAACGGTGAGAAATGAACAACGAGGTTTTTCCTTGCGTCATTTCACTATATTTCATATAAATATCGTTTTCTGCAATGGGGTCAAGAGCTGCGGTGGGTTCATCCAGTAACAAAATGGGACCGTTTTTATACAAAGCTCTTGCCAGCATAAGGCGCTGGGTCTGACCCCCGGAAAACAGCACGCCATCCAGATAAACTTCACGACCAACATGCGTTTCCAGTCCTTTCGGTAATTTCTCAATGGTAGAAGTAAGTCCTGCTTTCTCCACACAATCCGCAACTTTCTCATAATCAATGTCAACCGTTGTTTGTGCAATCTGTTCAGCAACAGTTACATCCAAGATAGAGAATTCCTGAAAAACAGCACTGAACAAACCATAATAGCTTCTGCGATTAAAGTTTCTGATGTCTTTGCCGTTTAACATAACAACACCCTCGGTAGGATCTAAAAGACCACACAGCAGTTTTACCAATGTTGTTTTACCTGCACCATTCAAACCCACAATGGCTAATTTTTCCCCCGGACGGACTATCAGATTTAGATCATGTATGGTATCCCTTTGGGCACCGGGATAACAAAAAGAAACATGTTCCAGTTTCAGCTCATAATTTGTTGTTACAGGAATATCCTCTCCTTTTTCAAACTTAAAGGGTTCCGGATAATCCAAAAATTCACGCACCCGGGATATATCCAGACTCTCTTTATGTAATGTACTCATCTCCTGCAGAATCCCCATAACCCACGCAGTAAACGTAGTTACTGCCGAAAAATACAGTAAAAATTCGGAAACGCTCAATCCCTCATTAAGTGCCATATGGATAAGATATACATAAGCAATCCCATTACGGGCTATAGTCAAAATCGTCTCTGTTATATCTGCAAGAACTTCTATACGTTCACAGCGAAGACTGAAATCCAGATAAAGATTATGAATTTGATCCAGCAGCTCATTAAGCCAATTTTGCAATCCAAAGATTCGGATGTCTTTCGCCAGTTCTATGGATTCCGATTTGTTGCGCAGATAATACTTCTTTTGATAATACTGTTCTTCTTCGTCCCTGTGTGCATAACGCCAATTGTTGGTGTACCGGGAAACAAAGAATCCTGCAAAAGAAGTAGCAATGACTACAAGCAGGAGGATAGTATCTATTCGGGAGAGAATGGTCAAATAAACAAGCAGTCCACCGATGTTTTTTAACAACATGGTTAATGTCTGCCAGATATGTTCTGTGGCTTTTTCATTATCCTGACAGGCAAGGCACACTTTTTCTCCTATTTTAATAAAATCTGCATCCAACGTATTAGGGTAAGAGGTCATATTGTATTTTTTAGCAACTTTATCGATAATTGCACATCTTACATCAACACGGGCAAACAGCGTATTTTGTTTTACATACTCCTTAAAGCCGTTAATCAAAAACAAAGCTATTGTAAATACAACGATGGTTGTCAAGAGCATCCATATGGGAGACTTCTGCTCAACCTGTTTCAGAACTTCCGGAGCAATGTATAACTGAGTCAAATTTAGTAATACTTCCAGAATTGCAGTCAAAGTACAGATCAACAGGACACGTTTTCTGGTTTTCCATGCTATTTTTACCATCCAGGCAACATTTTGGACAGTATTGTATTTTGGTTTTTCCTTAACTTTCATTTTGTCTCACCTCACAAACCTATCAAAGCAGAAAAAATCGTCCCCGAATCATTTCGGGGACGAATCGTTATTCCCAGGTGATGAATTGCATATTTCATGTAACAGTTTAGCCTTCTGCCGAACCGTTACTATTTCACATTTGTGGAAGCAATATTTCAGTTGTAAATGCTCCATCCTCACTATTACGACTGATATATCCCTCCAATCGTTCCACAATAGCGTCTATTCGAACAAGACCAAAGCCGTGTCCATCGCCCTTGGTGCTGCGAAACAGCGCGCCTTCCTTTTTCATTTTCTTACCTGCGGTAAAATTTGTAAAGGAAATATATAGCTGTGTATTTTTCATGTCCATGTACACACGAATCAGGCGTTGATTTGGTGGAAGCTTCATGCTTGCCTCGATGGCATTATCAAAGAGATTGCCAATGATACAACACAGGTCAATCTCCGAGGATTTCAATTTCACGGGAATATGTGCATCTGCTACTACCTCAATCTCTTTCGCTTTTGCAAGAGAAATTTTTGAATTAAGAATGGCATCTGTCATAGGATTACCGGTCTTAATAACCGTATCAACGGTAGTCAGATCTTCGTCCAGCAAGTCCAAATAATTCTTAATTGCATCCAGGTCGTTGTCCGCTGCGTATGCTTTCATGGTCTGAATATGATTTCGGTAATCGTGCCGCCAACCACGAATCTGACGATACATATTATCCACTTCGCGATAATGGGTTTCCATCAGCTCCTGCTGATAGACAGCAATTTGCTTTTCTATTTTCTTGGAAAACAATCTCATAGGGTTTACCTCATATTAATGATTGCACGGTTGATACCGTCATATGC
>JAFZGJ010000189.1 GCA_017555455.1 Lachnospiraceae bacterium | reverse complement strand
GTTGCCTGCTGTACTGGGGATAATGTAGCAAATGCTGCTAAAGATCCGAAGTAAGGGCATGGATTAGCTAATGTTACTACTAAAGTTTTATCATCTGTTGCAACTACGTTTAATGCATCTGTGTTTCCTGCAACTGCTTCTGCATAACCATCAACCATACCAAGTACAGTTTCAGCGTAAGGAGCTGCTGTCATAGGATCACAAACACGTTTCCAGCTGTATACGAAATCGTTAGCTGTTAAATCGCTACCATCAGACCATTTTAATCCATCTCTTAAATGGAATGTCCATGTTAAACCATCTTCAGATGTTTCCCATGTTTCTGCCTGTCCTGGAGCTAATGCTCCGCTTTCGTCAACTGTTAAAAGACATTCGAAAGAATGTAAAATCATACAACCACCGTCAGATGCACTGTTAAGTGCCGGATCGATGGTTTCCGGATCAGGTCCGATCTGTACAGAAAGGATCTTTTCCTCTTTTGCAGCTTCTGGTGCGGAACCGCAAGCGGATAAACCGGCAACCATAACAACTGCCATAACGAGCGCTAAAAGTCTCTTTTTCATAGTTTTTTCCTCCTCTTTTTTATGAAAAAATATTTATAAACAAGGAAGGCTTTTGCCAACCTGTGCTTATCGTAGGTAAATACAATTAAACTAATTGCATTTGTCAAGATGATGACATGCGCAATAATGTCCTGTGGAAACTTCCTTCCATTCCGGCGTCTCTGCTGCACATCTTTCATCTGCATATGGACATCTTGTACGGAAACGGCATCCGCTTGGCGGATTTAATGGACTTGGCACATCTCCCTCTAAGATAATACGTTTGCTTTCTCTTGCAATCTTAGGATCCGCAATAGGAATTGCAGAAATTAAGCTCTTAGTATATGGGTGCATCGGATTAAATGTTAATTCATAACTATCTGCCATTTCCACCATACGTCCAAGATACATAACCCCGATTCTGTTAGAAATATGCTTAACAACAGAAAGGTCATGGGCAATAAAGAGATAAGTAAGTCCCATATCCTGCTGTAATTCTTCAAACATATTGATAACCTGCGCCTGAATAGATACGTCAAGAGCAGAAATCGGTTCGTCACAAACAATAAATTCAGGATTAACGGCTAAGGCTCTTGCAATACCGACACGCTGACGCTGTCCACCGGAGAATTCGTGTGGATAGCGGTTTGCATGTTCCGAGTTTAGTCCTACTCTTCTTAACATTTCAATAATAATATCATAACGTTCCTGTTTGTTTGCTGCTAATTTATGAGTATCGATTGCTTCTCCAACAATATCACCTACCGTCATACGTGGATCAAGACTGGCATATGGGTCCTGAAATACAATCTGCATTCTCTTACGGTACGGAAGCATATTTGCCCAGATTTTTTTCTCTACGTCAAATACTACTTCATCATCAAATACGAAACGGCCACCTGTTGGTTCATATAACCGAAGCAAGCTTCGTCCTGTAGTTGTCTTACCACATCCTGATTCTCCAACAAGCCCAAGAGTTTCTCCTTTATTAATATAAAAGGATACATCATCTACAGCCTGTACATATTTTTTATTTTTTCCGAAACCACCTACCGGGAAGTACTGGCGCAAATGTTCAATTTGTACTAATTTTTCGCTCATCTTATGCTTCCCCTTTCTGTGCTTCAAACTGTTCTTTCTGGATCATCCAACATTTTGTATAATGGCATCCTTCCAAATCCGTCTGTGGTGGCATCTGATTTAAACAAATTTTCATTGCTGCATCACAACGTGGTGCAAAAGGACATCCTGCCGGTGGATTTAACATATCAACCGGTGTTCCCTCAATAGGAACTAATTTTTCATGTTCTGTGGTATCCAAACGTGGCATAGAACGAATTAAACCTTTGGTGTACATATGCTGTGGATTATAGAAAATGTCATCTGTTTCTCCATATTCTACAATTCTTCCTGCATACATAACGGCAATTTTATCACACATACTGGCTACAACACCAAGGTCATGCGTAATCATGATAATCGCCATACCAAGTTTTTCTTTTAATTCCATCATAAGCTCTAAAATCTGAGCCTGAATAGTAACGTCTAAAGCTGTCGTTGGTTCATCTGCAATTAAAAGCTTAGGTTCACAAGCTAATGCAATGGCAATCATAATACGCTGACGCATACCACCGGATAATTCATGTGGGTACTGTTTCAAACGTTTTTCAGGTTCATTGATACCAACTAACTCTAATAATTCCTTAGCTCTGGCTTTTGCCTCTGCCTTGTTCTTATCTGTATGAAGACGGATTACTTCTTCAATCTGATTTCCTACGGTATATACCGGATTTAAACTGGTCATCGGATCCTGGAAAATAATAGAAATTTCGTTCCCGCGAATTTTTCTCATTTCCTTTTCTGTCATGTTTTCCACATGATGTCCATTAAATTCCAAAGTACCACCAAGTAATTTACCGGGATGAGCTGTTAATCCCATTAAACTGTAAGCTGTTACAGATTTACCGGAACCACTTTCTCCTACAATTCCTAAAACTTCTCCTTCTTCCAAATGAATGGTAACATCATTCAAAGCCTTTACTTCTCCGGCCGGGGTAAAGAAAGAAAGTCTTTCATTTTTTATATCGACAAGATATTTTCCCATGATTATTCTACCTTCCTTAGTTTTTAAGTTTCGGGTCAAATGCGTCTCTAAGTCCATCACCTAATAAGTTAAAGCTCAAAATAATCAAACTGATTACAATAGCCGGAATAAATAATAAGTGTGGGTTAGTGTTCATACCGTTAATAGCATCACTGGCAAGGCTTCCCAAAGAAGGAAGCGGCACTGCAACACCCATACCTAAGAAACTTAAGAAACTCTCTGTAAAGATAGAGGATGGAATCTGTAATGTTGTTGTTACAATTAAAGTACCGATACAGTTAGTTAATAAATGATTTTTAATAATCTTACCGCTGCTTACACCTAAGGCTCTTGCAGCTGTAACATATTCACTTTCTTTTAACATTAATACCTGGCTTCGTACCATACGCGCCATACCTACCCAATATAAAAGGGCAAATACCACGAAAATACTAATCAGGTTTTCTCCAACAGTCTGAATCCAACCGAATCCCGGAAGCTGTGCCAATGCCTGCAATGGTGCTTTTAAAGCAAAGGACAATAATACAATCAACAGAATATCCGGAACCGTATATATGATATCGACAATACGCATCATGATAATATCAACCCAACCTCCACAAAAGGCTGCTATAGACCCGTATGTGGAACCAATTACCAAGATAATACATGTAGCAATTAAACCTACTAAAAGAGAAATACGGCTTCCCATCATAACACGGATTGCGTAATCACGTCCCATTTTGTCGGTTCCTAAAAGATGCGGAAACACATCTTCACCGGCCTCAATACGTGCCATCTCTTCTGCAGAGTATTCCATAGGTTTTAAGTTGTTAGCACCTTTAATCTGATAATCATAAGTATATGGGTAAAAAGCCGGAACGATAAAGGAGAAAATCATAACAATAAGAATAACAGCAGCACTAACCATAGCAACTTTATTCTTCAAAAGACGTCTCATTCCATCTTTCCAAAAGCTTACGCTTTCACGCATAATTACCTGACTCTGCTTCTCTTCCTCTGTTGCAGGAAGAAAATCTTCAGGTTTCAAATTCAAATGAAAACTTAATGGATTTTCTTTCATTTATCTCATCTCCTTATTTCAATTTGATTCGTGGGTCTACAATCTTATATAAAATGTCTACGACTACGTTCATAACGATAATCAAGGTAGCAAGGAAAATTGTTGTTCCCATAATCAGGGTATAATCACGTCCGTTAATGGCTCTGATAAATTCTCCGCCAAGTCCCGGAATGGTAAAAATCTTTTCTACAACGAAACTACCGGTAACGGTATAAGCAAGCATAGGTCCAACATATGTAATAACCGGTAAAATAGCATTTCTAAGAGCATGTTTGAACAAACTCACAAAACCGGAAAGACCTTTTGCCTTGGCTGTACGCATGTAGTCCTGTCCCAATACGTCCAACATGGAAGAACGCATCAAACGCATAATGTATGCCGTAGGATAAAAGGATAACGCCATAACCGGCATTATAAAATGCTTCCATGTGGTAAGTCCCATGGTAGGGAACCATCTTAATTTAACGCCAAAAAAGTACATTAACACAGTACAGATAACGAAACTTGGCACCGCAATACCGCAAGTTGCCACTACAGAAATAAAACTATCCGTAAACTTCCCTCGTTTCAAAGCTGCGACACATCCCAATGGTACTCCAACTATAAGCGCCACTAATACGGAAACTCCACCTAATCTGGCAGATACAGGGAATTGTCTTCCGATGATATCCATAACAGTACGTCCTCGCTGTTTTAAACTGTCACCAAAATCCCCATGAAGTGCATCCCACATATAGGTTGTGTAACGCTGCATCAACGGTTTGTCCAAACCATATTTCGCCTCCAATGCTGCGGTAGCTTGCGGGCTGATTGCCTTTTCAGAAAGGAACGGGCCACCGGGAACCAAATTCATTAAGAAAAAGGTAATGGTTGCTACTGCCCAAATTGTAACGATAGCAAGCAAAATTCTTTTTACAATATACTTTAGCATGATAAAGTCTCCTTATATAAAAAATAGAACCAATCCGGTTAATAGTACATAAAAAACCGCCTTGGTCCATGCAACTGCGTACTATGATACCTAAAATAATGTCCTTTGTCAAATATAAAATGTATTTTTGTGGAAAACATTTGTCTTTTGCGCGGATTGTTTCCCACAGAAAAACAGCCCGGGCAAATTTGCCCGAGCTGCAAAAACATTTCTTTTAATCCAAATCAAACAGATTTACCTGACTCAATTTAAAACTATCATATATATACGCTGAAACATTTGTTTTTCCATATTTTTGAACAAAGGATTGCACTTCTATATATATACTCATGCTCTTTGTTTCTGATAGATTTACCTCTCCGGTGCTGACTTCTTTTAAAGGAACTTGAACATAGTACTCTTTTCCGCTGGTAAGGATATAATAATAGCTATCTGTGCCGGCATCATATTGGACATTTACTTCTGCTCCTGTTCCCGTTTCACATATCTTCCATCCATTAATTGCCTGATTTGTCTTATCCGCAACTTTGATATTTTCTCCATCCACTACCAAATCCTGATTGCCGCCTTCAAGATAAATTCTGCATCGGATCCTTTTGGCACTATCACTTACAAGATTTATGTCCTGGGCTTTAAAATATACCTTGTAAAAAGGAGTTTGATTTCCTATCTGCATATCTACAGGAATGGCATCAAAGTTTTTTTGTGTTACATCCCCATTACCTTCTATTATATTTAATGCAGGTGGTAAAATACTTACACGATAGGCTGCCACCATGGTATTGATAAACAGCTTAATTTCCTCTTCATTCTGAATTGTCCTATGTCCCATTCCGGTATAAGTAATATTTCCCCTATTATAAATATAATAGTTATTACGTACATCATTAGGAGAATAGTCATAAACATCATTCATGGAGCCTTTTACGGAATTATTCAAAGTATACCATACAACAATATCACCTTCACCATCCCCGTCTTTATCTGAATCCAGATCCAACTGATAATACTGTCCATGGGTCGGTGCAATGTCAATGATATCTTTTAGATGATATGGATACTCTGTAATGGCCCCCTCATTATTTTTCTTTACTTCATAATCTTCGGCATAACCATATTTAGCAACATCTATCCATGTATTCATTGCTGCATTTTTAAAATCAAGATATCGGTAATAGTCTCCAAACTTTTGATTATTAAATACGATATAATCACTGAGTCCACTGATTCTGTCATGTTCGTTTCCGGAATAGGTAATTCCCTGAGTTCTGGAATCCATCTGTCTTTGGTCTGTATTAACAGCAAAAGCAATATCTCTTTTATAAGCAGTCATTTCATCTTTAAAAATAGCTTCAGTTAACGCCTGTCTGCTGTCAGCCAAACCATTTTGAGGAATTGAGCCTCCATTTTTGATAACATTTTTTGTGCGGTATAATTCTTCATTACTGATTCGATAAACAGTTACTCCGTATCTGTCTAAGCCTGTTAAATCACGGATATACATATTCAATGTATTATTGGAATTATTCTTCCAGTTGGTATTATCATGAGAAAACAATACACATTTCCCGGAATCCGCATATGCTATAATCTCTTTCAAACGTTCCTGGGCAAATCCGGTACTAAGCTGATATGCATCCGCAAATCCAACAATCAACATATCATAGTTATCCAGTTCTTCCCTGAGAGTGCCGTTGAAATATCCCGATGCATCAATAGAGGTTACTTCCACATTGAAATCCGGTACATTAGACAACAACGTATTCCATACATTACCCGGCGTATTCATTTTATTTTGAATATTTGAATCCCCCTGATACAACTGTAACACCCGGATGGTTGGTCTTTCTGTCATTCGGATAGCAGTAAGACCTGTTACTGCACTACGAACACTATTATTTTCCCTGTTTCTAACAACTAATTTCCACGGCAGGGCACCTACAATCTCATCCGGCAGCTGTCTTCTTACCCGATAACGGACTCCGGTTTTTAAATCGTCCTTTTCTACGATTTCTCCGGTTTCCATATTTTGCACTACAAAATGGTCTCCACTCAAATTTTCACTGTTATCGGAAAATTTTCCATCCATATTGGTGTCAATCCACAACAATGCCTCATATCTGGCACTTGCAACATCTACGGAGGACAAATTACTAATAGAAAATTCATAAGTTAAATAATACCCGTTTGACTCCGGTAATAAATAACTGCTGTCTGCAATTACGGTACATCCATTTTCATTTCTTGTAGTATAATTATATTCCGTAGGCTGGCTCATCATATGAATGGTCATTTTAGGTTGATTCAGCCATTTAGCAAAGGCTGCAATATCATCTTCCCCGTTCACTTCATGGGCCACAATAAAATTCTGATAAATCCGTTTATCCCATTCCCAGGCTCCATCTCCGTAAGCTGCATCGTTATTGGCACATGCTCTTTTTACAAATTGATAGATATAGCTGGAACTGTCCAAAATTCCCTGTCTCGGAATTCCTGTAGCACCTGCAACATCTTTCTTTCCATTATTATCCGTTACAGTAGTTCCCGTAGTTCCACTATTAATTTTAAGAATCTCTCCATCTTGATTTTTCACAAAAAAGTCTTCTGCCACTACAACCGGTGCTCCACTTTTCAGAAAATCTAATAATTGCTCTTCCTGAGATGCCAAAATATCATTTCCCGAATACCGATATGTATTGCACTCGTTTGCAGTCAGTAATCCTTTATGGGCATTTCCTATATGACACAAATCCCCTATATGGGAATATACAATACCATACATATTAAAATCATTATATGCAGTACAATAATCCCCCGTTGAAACTTGGATCCGATTCATCAAATCAGTATTGGAACCAATATAAATCATATCATATTTTACATTTATATCTTCTATTTTCCCGCAAAACTCCGATGTGGTCATTCCTATAATCTCTAACTCAACAGTAGCATCTTTCGGCAGGAATTTTTTCCTGAATTCCAGTTCTTTCTCTTCACTTCCTGCATAAGTAAAGCTATTGCAGGGTTGCAGTTCCAACACCGTAAGATTGCTTTTTTCTATCACGATAGGTACGTCGGTATAAGTCAATATGGTCTGAATTGCCAACGCCGGAGTAGGAGGTGTATTGGAAGGCCACTCATTCACTCCCAACTGTTCCCTCTCATATTTTTCCTGTTCCATCCGGTAATTAACTTCTTCAAATGCTGTTTCTACATCAATTCCTGTTATGGTATCATTTAACCGCTTCTTCTCAACAACAGAATTTATAGCATGATTCATAACATAAATATTATCTTTCACAAAATGGCCTTCATTAAGATTCGCATCATCAATATCCGGATCCAATGTTGAATATACACTGTTCTTTACAATAAACGGTGTTTTTGAAACGCCCGTTATTTTTTCCATTAACAATGTAAAATCTGCATCAGACACATTGCTTTTAAAAAAATCTGCATTCAGATAGACCATATCTGCCTGTCTTATTTTTTCTCCCAAAGTGCTATCATCCGGTGTACAGGTCACCACAGTAATATTTAAATCCTCTGGTTTCGCCTCTCCTTCCTGTGAATCCGCCTCTAATCCAAACACATGATTCTTAAACCATTCGTTATTTTCAATTCCAAGGAATGTAAACCGGTAAATTTTATCAATCTTTCTGACCGGTTGTTCATTTTCGTTTCCGTTTTCACTGATACTTTCCTCTTCACTGACATTTTGCTCCTCATTGTCATTGCCATTTTCTTCTTCATCAAACTTCAATAGCGCATCCACAGATACCCTAACAACCTCTTTTTCGTCCACATCTTCCGGAAGTTCAGAATAAAAAGTGTATCTTTTCTCTTGTAAAGAAGAATTGTTTTCACTCATCAGAACAATTTGTTTTCCGTACCCGATTTCCTTTTTCCAGTTTCCAAAAGTCCGTGCTTCTTCACCACTTGAAGGCGTGTCATCACCCTCATCTTCTCCTCCGATACTTGGAGGTGTTTTATCCTCACCTTCTTCTCCTCCGGTACTTGGAGGTGTGTTATCCTCATCTTCTTCTCCTCCGGTACTTGGAGGTGTGTTATCCTCACCTTCTTCTCCTCCGGTACTTGGAGGCGTGTTATCCTCACCTTCTTCTCCTCCGGTACTTGGAGACGTGTTATCCTCACCTTCTTCTCCTCCGGTACTTGGAGGCGTGTTATCCTCACCTTCTTCTCCTCCGGTACTTGGAGACGTGTTATCCTCACCTTCTTCTCCTCCGATACTTGGAGGCGTGTTATCCTCACCTTCGACTTCTTCGGTTTCTTCTTCGTCCGTTTCTTCTTCGCTTTCTTCGTCCGTTTCTTCTTCGTCCGTTTCTTCGTCCGTTTCTTCTTCGTCCGTTTCTTCGTCCGTTTCTTCGTCCGTTTCCTCTTCGTCTGTTTCTACTTCACTGTCTTCCCCATAATCATAATTAAGTAACAAAGAAGGGGTATTAACATCTCCCACATATACATATTGCCCCATGGTATCGCTTCCTACCCACACATATGCACCATCAGGGTCTTCTACCATATATCCTTCTTCCACCTCTCCTGTTACATCACTGACAAATCTTAAATAGTTCTCATACTCTTCCACATCAGGCTGAAAGGAAGTAATTTCCTTTTTTACCATTAGAGCAGTAGCAGGGTTCTCACTAAAAAAACTACTTGGGATTTTAGAAATAAGTGCCTCGTATCCTGCTCTCATGATTACTAAATCCGCTTGAGGAATTTCCGGTGTCTGTATGGTATCATCAAAAACAACTAATTTAGGGTTGGAATATGCCCGGCTCAGTTCCAACAGGTCCTGATACAATTTTCCAAAGGGTTCACTACCACCAATAAGAAACCCTATTTCCTCTTCTCCCAATTCAATGCTGTTTCCTATTTCTTCCTTTATCTTTTCATCAGTTTTAGTACCGTCCTCATACTCCTGTTTCCAATTTTCGTATACTTCACTTGGAAAATTATCTACATCAAAAATCTTCTCGTAACCATCATTAGCATTTCCGGCTTCCCCGAATCTGCTGACTTTATCCACTATTTCTAAAATAATAAATGTTTCATCCGGGGCATTTATTATCTCATTTCTGATTTCTTGCACACCAAGAAAAACTTCCTTTGCCTGTACCACCTTAGACTGACTGCCTAATACCATACCTGCCAAAAGAACTGCTATCAAACACATTGCTATATTTCTGATAAACACCTTTTTTTTCTTTAGTGACATAAAACTCCTCCATGTGGTCTTTCCTTTTTACTGAGTCATAGAAACATACCTTTTCTGTGTTTTATCATATTTGTACTTCACAGAATCATTTTCAACTCTCAGATACCAGTCTATATCCGGATGTGCATTCATCTTATCCACATAATAATGATACATAATTCCATTTACAGTTATATTTTTATATCCGTAAGTAATATTATTTATTTTTACTTCTTTTTGAGTATCCGGAATACTATCTTTATTTATATCCTCAATCAAATTTGTCTTATCTCCGGGAACCGGTACATAAGCATATTTTCCATTATAAAGTATATTCCACAGGTAAAAATACACCGGTAAATCCGAATATACGGATGACTGTCCCTTTAAATAAGCTCTCAATGCTGTATACTCCGTCATGATTTTTTCCGATGACATATTCAATCCCAAAACAGCATAATCCTCAACGTCCGTCTCCATTGCCAACCAATATTGCAATCCCTTCACATAAGGTCTTTGCTGAATGCTGATTTCTTCTGCATCTGCCTTCAAACCATCCACATATACTTTTACCCTGCTTGCACTACTGCTTCCATCTTTAGCCACTACAATTGCATATCCGGGTTCAAAAGAAATATCTACTTTATCTATCAAAACAGCACAGGTTGTAGTTTTTACTTCTCCGCCATTTACTGTGTCAGCTACTGCCACTTCTACTGTAATCTTATACTCCTGGGTATAAGGTATCTCTGTTGTTGCCCTGATTTTACCTCCATTATCTATGGTCAACTTATCCCCGGATAATGGATTATTGAGAATTCTCCATGTAGCAGCCATTCCCGACTGAATATTCTGTCCGTTAATCAATACCTGCAACTGCAAAGAATCTCCTCTTTTTACCACATACATTCCGTCCTCTGCAGTAATGTATAATTCTCCTATTTCTATATCTGCTGTCTGAATCACATATTCTGCAGTTACATTAGGATCTACCATGGAAATTGCTTTTAAAACTATGGTTTTACTCAATTCGTTTCCTACATTTATTTTACAGGTGGTCCGTGTCATTTCCACAATCTTTGCAGAAGAATCAGCAGCATCCAATTCCCAGATAACACCGCTTCCCTCTTCCGTAATAAAATCACCTTCTACTACCGCATTAAAGTCAATTACCGTTTTTGGATAATAATAATTCTTGTTGTAATTCGGTTCTTGCTCCGGAATAATATTAATGGCAGTAACATCCGCAATATTCACAATCGCTGTTGTGGAAACCTCCTCATCTGCCTTGGCCTTACAAATGACAGTTAAGGTGGACGCCGTTTCATCAGGCGCAATAAATAATACATTATCCTGCATTCTGGTATCCCCGGAATTATTTCCTTCCACCGAATAAATTACACTTGTATCTATATTTCCAACGGCCAACACTGTATGGGTATAGGTCACCGTAGTTCCATTTTGCCGGTCAACTACCTTATCTATAGTTCCGGGTGTCAGTGTAATTCTGGTTACCTGTTCCTCATAGGAACCCATTTCTTCATCATAATAATTGTCAATCTTTCCTTCATAAAAGATATCATTTCTTAACGTAATCATATGCGTCGTGGAATATTCTGTCTCTCGTAATTTAAAATCCAAGGCTGCACTAAAAATCCGGTGTTCTTCCTTCAAATTTCCCAAATCACATTGAAAACCGGTTACATACTTTGCCATAATGGGCCAGTTCGATGCATCTTTCTCTTTTTCACTGAAAACAATCTGATACTCCCCATTTTCGTCTAATTCAAAAGACTCTCCGGATTTTTCCAAATAATGAACCTCTTTGGTTTCCTCTATCCATGCTACATAAGAAACACAATCTTCTCCATAAATCACAAGACAGCTATCTGCCTCAAACAAATCCTTTTCCTTATTTTCTTCCCTTGGGGTATTTTCATAAAACTCTACTCCAATGGCAGTATCCGTAATTAAATCATTCATATAATTCTTCAGGATTTGGGCTTCTGACTGCATCTCAATTTCCAGATTAACCTTGTTAAAGATTCTGGTCCCCACCACCATAAAGCCGAAAACAGCAGAGGTTACAATGGCAAGAATTGAAGTACAAGCCAACACTTCCACCAGACTGAATCCATCATTATTCAGTTTTCTCATACCCTTCCATTGCATCTTCATCCTATTTTATCCGTTTCTAATGTCTTATTTTTTCCTACACTCAATATTACCGGTTACCGGCTCTATCTCCACAATATATGTAGTAGCTCCTTGACTGATTTCAATCACTGTGTATAAATCCGCTTCTTTATGTAAGCCTCCCGTAGCACGGTCAAAATAAATAGAAACCGTACCTCCGCTTTTCAGTTCTTTTTCCAGCCCCTTATTATCGATTACCCTAACGGTAACTTCCTGACCGATTAAATCACTTTTTTCACTTTCTTTTATTTTCTGCTTTGCAAAAATTTCGCCATTATTATTTTCAATGATGAAATAAACACTTTCTTTTTCTCCATTGGACTTACTCATGGTTTCCATTCTTATTTCCGCAAGTGCTGCCTCTAACTTATATGCACATTGTCTGGCCTGTTTCCCATTTAAATATCCTCTCAAATTCAGCACCGAACCGGTTACTATTACCATAATTGCTATAATAACCAGTAATTCTACTAGTGTAGTCCCTTTATTTTCTTTCCAAAATAAGATTTCACTATTCTTTTTCATAGTCTATCCCCTCTATTTTTTGGTCCAGTTCTCATATATAACCAGTTTATCGGTAGTAATGTTATTCTCATCCTCTGTCTGAGTAAGTGCATCCATAATTTCACTGTCTTTTCCTTCCCGGAACAGACTTAACACCCTCATACTTTTATCTTCCTGATTATATTCGTAAGAATAGGAACTTAACAAAACATCATCCATACTTTCCATGATAGAAAATGTCGCCTCATTTTCAGGAATAGTAAGAATTCCATCTACAATTATAGTTCCATCAAATTTTACTTCCCACACTTCGCCATATGGTTTTACTTGCAAATCTCTTTCCGAAATAACCAAATGAACTTTTCCCCAATCAGACTTTGCTATTCCTGCCTCTTCAAATGCCTGATATAGATTAATTTCACCATCATCCCCATCATTTAAAATCAATAAAGCTAAGGTATCTGCCGACGGATTAGAAAAAACAACATACTTTTCAAGAAAAATCCCCAGATTTTTACAATTTTTAATGTATTCTGTATTTATAGTATTATAATAAACGCCTTCTTTTCTTTCCTTTGCTGTAAGAGATTCATAGTTTGTGGTAAGTTTTTTACATTGACTCACAAACTGATTACTATATTGTGCATACTCCTTGTTTAACCGGATCTGCTCCTCCAAATCTTCTCCTACTGTGGACTCTATCAATCTAAAATTCCCCAAAGAATCTCTGACTACCATATTTCCCACAATCTCTAAATTAAGATTTTCCAAATTCCCCGTATCTAAAATGTGAAGGTAGGTCCCTATATAATTATTCAATGCCATGGGATTTGCCAGGTAATAGTCCCTAAAAAAACGGCTGGCCTCTAAAGAAGAAGCAAATTTCAGATAATAATAAGCCCAAATGGTATCATGATTAGGTTTGTAATATACCTTCTCATATGTAGCCCCATAATTTGCCAGCGGTTTTCCCACGGTTTCGTCTATCAAATTTAAATTAACTTCCTTATAATCCTCCGGATACATGGTACTTAATTCTAATACTTCCATATATAACTTATCTTCTACATTTACCGGATTTCTTCCCAAAATGGTTCTTTTCATTGCCATGTCATATCCGATACACTCCGTGGGTACCAGATATGCAAGCTGTTCCGCCTTTGTGGCTACCGCATTCCCCATTTTTATATCTTTATTTTCTTTATTGATATTGGTATTTCCTGCCGCAGTTGTATTCAATTTGGAAGTTCCTATATACGTATTTCCCCCCAAACTCAAAGTATTTAAATTTACCAAATTCAATGTAGTATGTGCACCATTAATAATGATAGAGCTACTTTTCTCTGCTTTGGTATTTCCATTCCCAAAACCAATATAGCTTCCTCCCAACAAAACTCCTGTATCCGCAGCATCTATAGTTAAATCATCTTGCACATAGGTATTTCCCTGTAAAGAAACCACATAATTATTTGCAGTACTGCTTAAAGTAGAGGCAATGCCTTCAACACGAATTCCCCCGGTCCATAAATCCACTTCCGCAGCTGTACTTAACCGGGAGCTGTTGTAAGAAATTTCATTTCCCAATAAAATCTCTCCATCCGTAATTACAGTTGCTGCTTTGGGAGTACTTTGCCCTCTCCCCTGATATCCTTGTATTTGTAAAACTGCTTGCGAATCAAGTTCTATACCTTTTTTGCCTCCATAAACGCTTCCTTTCACGGTAACACCATGATTGGCCGCATTTCCATTTCCAATTCTTACTTTCTCTTCTGCAATTACACAATATTCTTCCATATCCGGAAACTCATATGTAGCATAAATCCCCAAATTAGGAACACCTAATAAAATATCTGTTTCAATGATAGATACATAGCCCTGTGCATTGGTATAAGTCACTGTAATATCCTTTAAGCGCATTCCGTCTTCATCCTTCAAAAGATTGCAGCTTGCGCTGTCTACATGAGCCCCCTCTGCTCCTTTTTGTACTGCCGGACTTGTTACAAATCCTTTGAGAAGGTTTAGATTATATTTTTTCGAATCAGTTTCTGTCCTTAAAGCATTTTCAAGACACTTTAAATAACTTTCTTTGAATAATGTATTTTTAGAAGTGACATCTTCCTTGGCATAATTTTGCAAAGTCTCCTCATAGGCCATAGAAAAGGAATCATACACAATCCCTTGTAATCCGGCTCTGATTTCATCCATTGCCAGCTCTGCCGAATAAAAATTATCCTTCGCCTTCCGGTCTGTTACCTTAATGTGATAATTGCTTAATGAAACATACATAAGCAAAGAAGCCATAATCCCAACAAAGGACACAGCAACCAAAACCATAACAATAGCAGACCCTCTATTATTTTTCCCGAGCGTCTGCCTTGTTTGTTGTATTCTATTTTGGCCTCTTTTGCAGCCTATTGTCATCATTTCTCATAACCTTTCCGGATTATTCATTTGTTAGTTGTGTCAAAGGCTCCGTTTGCTCAAACTTAGACGAATCTGTACCGTTACATGTTCCTGCAGGATATACTTGGATTGTAGTTTTAAAAATAGGGTTGTTTTTCTTCTTCTGCCCCAATAATGATTGTGGTACATCTCCCACAAATCCCATCCTTCTTCTTGCATCCTCCGCACTTAAAACATTTCCGTTGGTATAAGTATAGCGTAAAGCATTCTGACGCAGATTTGCCTGCAGATGATATAAATTCTTTCCAATATTGGTACGCACCGTTACTCTTGGTATGTTGTCTGCAGTTAAACTCTGCTCATCGTTAATATTCAGAGATGCTGTATAATATTCTTCCGATTTAGTACCACTATATTTCTGTTTTACCAAACACAAATCAAACTCGTTTTCTTGTTTTAACGTTACCTCAAAACAATCTAACATTTTACTTTCCACAGAAGCATAATTGGGATAATACATGATATATACATTTTCCAGTTCACCCAAAGTTTTAACCAAACTTCTTCCCTGTATGATCCGGTTTTCCTGCCAAACATCCTCATGACGATATTCTAAAAAAATAGATACTTTCTCACTTTTACGTTTTTCATCATCCTGTTCTACCAAAATAGAAAATACTCTTTTCACATCGTCCCAATCATCTTCCCTGTTCCATCCCGCTGCTTCAAAAACAGCAGCTTCTTCTTCCTGATTTACAACAAAAATTACATCTGTATTTTCGTTCATTACGTTAATATCCAGACTATACTTCTCATTATAATTCCATTTATTTCCTTCGCCATTTTCACGATATCCGGAAGCATCCAGTAAAATCCGGGCATCATAGACCCTGCCATCTTCTTCGATTCCCTGTATGGCCAGACAATAGGTATTGGAATCTGTTTCCGTAAATTCATAATTTCCGTCTACAATCTGACCGGAAGTTTCTCCCTGTTCATTTTCCAACTCAAAATGGGCCTCATAGCCATATGGTAAATATAATTTAGACTCTGCAACACTGCTATTTATCTGGGTACAAATGTCTTCCAATGAAAATGCTTCTACTGATTCCATCAAATTTTGTGCTACCGTAGTTGCCCGCAACATATCCCGGGCTTTTTGATTGCTTCTGGCAGAAGCCAAAAAACTATTTAAAAAGGGAACTGTTACCACTGCCAATATAGCAATCGCAGCCATTACCTCTACCAAAGTAATCCCTTTATTATTTAATCTAAATTTACGTTTCATCTCCCGTTTTTCCTTTTATTCCATGGAAGAACCGCTGCTTAAATCTCCAAAAATACACTCTGTGCCATGTAACATACCTGAAATTACAGGTTTTTCATATTCCTTACCAGTTCCGCTTAAAGCAAAATAATTTATGGTCATGTTTCCTGCCAGATTTCCTGTATTTTCATTAAAAACCAGAGAAATATTGTCCACACTTTTACGTTCTTCATCTTCTACGATTTCACGTATCATTCTTTTTAAACCTTTATACGTCACAGAATAGGTAATATCACTTTCTACCTTTACCAGACGCATATCCTCAGTTTTGGGTATTGTCCCTTTATTAACAAATCCATACTCTGCTACGGCACCGGTGATATCTTCCATATTGCTTAAAACATCTGTTTCATACGATGCCTGAATTTCCAAATGCTTTTTCCCCGGAACAGTCACATGATTCACATCTGCATCTGCCTTATTTTCTAAGTCTCTGACATATAAGATAATATCCTCGGAAATAATATCTGCGGGAAATCTCTGAAGCAGTATATTCATATTCTGCTGCATTTCTTTCGTTTCTGTCGCATATTTTTCCTTATTTTCTTCCATTTCCTCTAAAGCTTGGATTTGTCTTTCCAGGATTTTATTTTCCCTTTTCAGGTTTTCCGCTTCTTCCCTCAAGGTACTATAGCCTAAATAATAAGATGCTGCCAGAAACAAAATACCTATCAAAATCAAAATTAAATTCTTTTCCCTCTTCGTTATTTTTAGCTTCATGATTTATCCTCTATTCAAAAATATCTGTTTCTTCGCCGGTTACATCTACATTATTTTCTGTAGTATCTGTCCCTTTTCCATTTACATAATCAGCAGATACGGAAAAAGTAACGATTCCGCTATTTCCTTCTTCCCGGGAATCTGTAATTTCTCTCACATTTATGTTTACCAGACTTTCAAAGGTCCTTAGCTGCAACAACACATCTGCCGCCTGCTGTTTAGTATTAACCACAACACTGAAGGCAACCCCTTCTTTATTGGCTGAAAAGCTGGTTAAATACATATCCTTTGGCATTTTTGTTTCCATTTCAACAATAAATTCCACCAGACTCTCTGTTGGTAAAACTGTCTGCTCATAAGCCTCTTCAAGATAAGAATTGGCATTTTTTGTCTGTATATATTCCTGATAAATCGGAATAATACCACTTAATTTTTCTACTTCTGTGTAATACTTTCTATTTTTACTTTTTTCCTGCAAAAAAGATATCATCCCTACCGCTAAGAGCAGAATGGAAATGGCAACACAAAATCCCAGCATACCTATTGCATAATTATTAACATCAAGACTGCCGGTTTTTTCGCTTTTTTTACCTTCCCTTTGTTCTTCTATAAATCCTACCGGTGCTAAAGCAGCTCCCAAACTTGCAATATATCTGTTAGCCTCTACTTTGTCCATTTTTCTGTCAAAATGGTAATCTGCCAGCATATTGATATTATGTACTTCCAACCCTAATCGGTCGGATAAATAACTTGTCAAGCCATTTACGCCTGCCCCAAGACCGGTTACATATATTTTATTAACCTGTTTCTCCGGATTTCTGGAATTATAGTAATCATAAATACGGCTGATGCTAAGTAATGTATATGCAAAAGCTTCTACTAATAAATCCGCTAAAGAATCTCCGTCATAAAGAGGTCCCACATCACTGGAATTAATATCAAAATAGCTATGCTCTCTTAATTCCTTCAACACCTGATGATAGGAAAAATGTTTTGCCTCTAATTCCCTGTAACAGGCTACTACCGGATCCAATCCATAGGCTATGGTTCTTTGCATTACCATGGCCCCATTATCCAAAATAGTAATCATAGAGGAACGTCCATCTACTTTAACCACCATGGACACATCTTTACTACATTCTTTTTTTACCATCTGGTATAAACTGTTTCCGCTGTAATCCATTGCTACAATTGTCAGACCGCATTCCTGTGCCAGCCTTTCATAAGCTGCCACTATGGTTTTGGAGATAGCCAATACCATAATTTTATATTTTTCTACTCCCTGCTCATCCTTAACTGTATCCAAAACAAAATATGCCAAATCGTATTCTGTTAAATCCACAGGAAAATAATCGGAAGCATTGGCCATAACCAAAGGTCCGATTCGATTCTCTTTCACCTTTGGTATTAAAATTTCACGATTGGCAATCTTTGTGGATGCAATGGTAAAAATTGCTTTTTTCGATTTCATTCCACTTTTGGATATCTTTGATCGTATTTTTTTCACAAACTCCGGTGTACTTTTTATAACACCATCATTAGATACTCCTTCCGGAGTATCAATCGTAAGTGCATGATAAACCTTGGGATTTTTTACTTTATAATCAACTTCTACAATTCGAGTAAACTTACTCCCAACTTCAATGCTTAACACTTTTTTGCTTGCCATTTTCTTTTTCCTTTCAACCCTGGATACCCAATAACTTTATGTACCAGTTTACAATCTCCTCGCCCCACAACAAAGAAACAATTATTCCTGCCGATAAATAAGGACCAAAAGCCAATACGTGGTCTGCCTTTTCTATTTTCATTCTCGCCACGTGTATCATACTTCCCACAATACAGGCCAATAAAAACGCCAGAATATTCTCCTTCCAACCAAGCAACAATCCGCTGACTGCCATTAATTTAATGTCTCCGCCACCGATACCATTTCCTTTTAGAAGATAGTATATTATCAAAAGACCTGCACTTACACTGATAAATCCCAAACCGTAGTTCCAAAATTCCCGGTAGTTCATTATCACATGAAGAATTCCCAACACCAGAATAAATCCATTTATTCCAGCGGGAATCTCCAAGGTTCTGATATCTATTACACTAAGAGTTAAAAGTGCAGATACAAAAAGACAATAAAGCAGGCTGTTTGCATTTATCCCTTTAACTCCAATAATAATGCAATATAAAACTCCATTTATCCCTTCTATAACAGGATACTGCAGGGAAAGTTTTGTTCCGCAATAGCGGCATTTTCCTCCAAGCCACAAAAAACTAGCTATGGGAAACAAATCATACCACTTTAGGTCATGGTTACACTTCATGCAGTGGGAGGATGTCCTGACAATATCCTCCCCCCTAGGAATTCTATAAATACATACATTTAAAAAACTTCCAATTACAATTC
>JAFZGJ010000188.1 GCA_017555455.1 Lachnospiraceae bacterium | reverse complement strand
GGAAGAAACAGATTGTCTCATGCTTTCCTACCGTTGGGTTGCCGTAAAATTTGCGAATAACGATATTTTAGATATTGAAGAAAAAGTGGACAAGCAATGGATTGAAGCAGAAACTCCAACCGTAGTTTTGGGAACCAGAGAAAGTTATTATTTCGGTGTAAAATTCCACGAGATGGACAAGTGTAGTATCAGTTATCAGGTGACAGAAGAGGATGGTGGAGAAATTTCTGTAGATGGTGTCTATACAGCTCCTAATAAGGAGGGTGTATTTGAAATTATGATTACTTGTATGGAACACCCTCAGATATGTACTTATGCATATGCGATTGTTAAAAAGAAATAAATCAAGTATTTACATTTGATGTGAATATTGGCAGAAAGAATAGAACAGGAACAAAAATTATGATTTATCAGGTTGGTAATATGCTTCTGCAGAAAACGCAGGATGTCCTTCATGGAAAATTGAATGATGTAATTGTTTGTCAGGATGTTGCAGGTCAGGGAACAGCTTATTATACTGTCTGGATGATTCATGATAGGGAATTATCCAAAAAAATTATGAAGCTGTTCCATGAAGAAACGGGACATGCACGGAATAAATTTGTGGCAGATTATACCTGGAAAGATTCTTATTTTATTGTCTTTGATTATGTTAGAGAACGCCCTTTGGAACGTTTCTTTACATCAGAGATTAGTAATATCAGTGCCTGTGAACAGATGGGATTAAACTTAACTGTAGAATGTCTTGCCGGAGGAGTTCCCTATCCAATTTTGTTTTTGCAATTAAAACAAGGACAGATACATATTTCTAGGGATAGGAGTATTTATTTAGGATATGCAGTTGATTTGGAAGAATTTTCAGAGAATATATCAGAGAAAGATTGTGCTACCTTGTGTGCGCAAATTGTATTTCAATATATTGGTAAAATGAATACAGTGAAGGCAACCAGTTATAAACTTTTGGAAAAAAAGCTTTGGAAAGGTGGATATCAAAGATTCACAAACTTTTATAAAGATTTGAAGATGGCATCTTTGAATTTAAATAAAGAAGGGATTTTGACTAAAATCCGAAAGTTTCTCAAACATAACCAGGACCGGATTTTCCGTTTGGTTATGATAACCTGCATTTTGTTAGGGCTCTTGACACTTATGATGATTGTTTCACAGTTGTTTTTTTCAGATGTTCCTTTGTTTCGGATGTTTATTAATCCATTTAAAGAAATTGGAACAGAGTCCTTGCTGCAATAGATGTTAGGAGGAAAAGCAGATGAAAAAATTGTTCGGTGTATTTGTTGCAGTCAGTTTGATTTTGTTGTTGGGAACTGGCATTGTGGTTGGCAGTAATACAGTAAAGAATACAAAAGCAGGAAAAATATGTGAAGAAGAAGGATTTCTTTCTCAAATTGTGCAGAGTAATGGGAAGGAATATATCTTATACAAAAGTACGGAACAGAAAAAAACCTTTGTAAAAAATACAGAGAAAGACTTATATCAGCATGAAACTGTAGGAACCGTACATTTGGACAGGGTTTATTATGTCTATCAATTTATAAATGATGGAAAAAATGTTTTTGGGATAGAGCCCGTAGAACAAGGAAAAGATGAAGTTTGGGATGTAGAAGTGATAGAAGCAGAAGGCACTTTCTTTGCTGCAGGAAATTCGGATAGAGAGATTTTCATCAGTATTTTAGGTAGGGATGGAAAAACAATTACAGAATATGTGCTTGATGTGAAGATGAAAAAGTGGCGAGATGGTGTTGTTTTTTCCTTACCACAAGGACATTTTGCAGTTTGTGGAGAGTATGACGAAGAAAAACTGTTTTTGGCACAAGACGACGGTATTGTGTATTTGCGGGATGGAGTAGTAAAAGAAATAGAGATTTCTGCAAAGGACAGTATATTAGTAAAGGGGATTCATAAAAGCATGATTCCCGGATCTGAGATGGATTGGTTTATAAGCTGTGCCAGGGATGCAGTAGTACAGTACTTCATGCCGGTGCTGTTGGTTACTGCACTTATAGTGCTTTTAGTTATGGTAAGAAGAAAAGAAAAGCAAATGATATATCAATTAATTTCTTATTCTGAAATCGTTTGTATGATAGGCTTGTTGGCAGCAGGAGTATTTTTTTCTAACAGATTTATTAAAAAGGAAGTTTTGGAAATAGGAATAGAAACCGGATATATTTTGGAAGAAATGAAAGTAAGACAACGAGCGGATGGGACTATGGAAGCTTCTGTTTATTGGGGCCAAATGAAGGATTGTGAGAATTTACTTTATGATGTGGTCATTTTAGAACCGAAAAGTGCGGAAGTATTAATGTCTAAAACCGTAGCTCCCGGGATGGATGTTTTTGATTATTATCCTTCGGACGTTCAAGAGGTGATTCACCAAGTGGCTCAAGGGAATGAAACCATCATGAAGCAGTTAGGTAAAGGCGGAAGGAACTATGTGGTGGCATCCAGAGATTTTACACAGATAGATGCTAAATCTGTACTTTTAGCATTTATTTCCGAAGCACGAATTCGGGAAAAGATTGAAACTCCGGTTTCAGTGATATGGAATGTTATGTGGATGCTAATGATAGCAATTACCATGTTACATATGATTATCTTTTTGGTTTTTAATTCCAAGTGGCAGAAGTTTTTAAAAGGGATGCTATTAGTAGCATCTGAAAAACAGACGTATGCAGACAGACCAAGCACGCAAGACGGATTGCATGGTGCGTGGGCACCACTTGACCAAATTGGTCACAATATGGTCAAGTTACGGTATGAAAGAGATTTAATTTATAGAGGATATTATCGATTTGTTCCCAAAGGAATGGAATTGCTTCTTGGAAAATCGGAAGTAGCGGATATTGAAATTGGTGATAATAACAAAATCCATGGTTGTTTGGTACATTTTCAGATGGAAAATATTAAAGGAATATCTGAGCATGAATATATGAATGTGATGACAGAAAGTTTAGGCAAGATGCATCAGATTCGAGAAAAATATGCCGGTAATTTGATTAGCGCAGGTGGTGATTTGCTTGAAAGGAAAGTATTTTTTGAACAAGGATCCAGAGAAGCCCTGGCTTTTGCCATAGAGTATTATCAGACACATACAGGAAAAGAAAAAATGAAAAACATCAATCTCGTTATGTTACTTCATGAAGCAGATTATCGGTACGGGATTACCGGTGTAGAGGACATGATGATTCCATTTATTTATTGCAAGGAAGAGAAGATTCTTGATACCTACATAGATGCTTTGGCTAAAGCAAAAGTAAGAATTGTATTGAGTCAGCAGACACTTGCAAACATTGGAAACGGATTTTTAACAAGATACATAGGTTTTGTTTCCGGTGGAGAAATGGACGGCAGTATTAAGTTATATGAATGTTTAGATGCCTATGCGGAAGAAAAGCGAGAAGTAATGAAAGAAAGTGATGTTTATTTCCAAAAAGGGTTAAAACTATTTTATTCCAATGATTTTTATCTTGCCAGAAACTCTTTTAATGAAGTGTTAAAACTAAATTCAGAGGATGAAATTGCAAGATGGTATTTATTCCGTTGTGAAGAACATTTAAATAAACCGGTAACAGAAGTTTCTTATGGCTTATTTGAAAGGGATAAATAGATATAAAATGGACACAAAATATTAACGGTGAGAAAGGAGGGGAAAAGTGAATAGTTTATTTCAAGGTTTTCTAAATGCAATTAAAGCTAAAATTGTTCCCTTATGGACGAAAATCAGACTGCTTACTAATCCTACTTATCTCAAAACAGAAAGTTTACGACGTCTGATTATTTATTTCCGTAACCTGACAGATATTCGTCCCCGGGATAAACAGGATTATTATGGTGTCTTTGGATGGATGGTGAGCAAACGGTTGGCTTTTTTTATCGTAGCCTTTGTTGGGTTGGCTTCTGCCGTGTATCTTACCCAAATACAGCCGTTGTCTGTTTTTACTTCTGATAAAACAGGAGTAAAGACCTATTCTTATAATTCGATTCCTTTAAGGTTTACAAAAGGAAATGTAAGAATTTTGGGGAAGTCCAAATACCTTGCATACGAAGGAAATGTAGAAAAGGGTAGAGCCAATGGAATCGGAGTTTTATACCGGAAAGACGGAACCAAGGTTTATGAAGGCTCTTTTGAAAATAGCCAGTTTCAAGGAAATGGAGTAACCTATTATCCTACGGAACAGATTCAATATAAGGGGTCTTTTGGGAAAAATCTTTATAACGGCAGTGGAGAATTATACCGGAAAAATGGTTCTTTGGAATATAAAGGAGCATTTTTAAATGGAATGAAAGAAGGGGAAGGCATTCTTTATGACAGTGGAAATAATCCGGTTTATAAAGGTAATTTTTCAAAAAATCAATTGATGTACAGTGAGTTTGTCGGGAAAAGTACTGCAGAAGTAAATAGTATTTACGTAGGAAAAAAAACTATCTATACGGATGAAGAGTATTTTGTTGTAGATATGTCGGATATTGATGCCGTTTATTATGGAAAACAACAGGAAGAAAATTTAAGTGATGAAGTAGCTGTAGAAGGTGTTTATGTATTGAAAAATACATTTGAATATTCCGGAGAAAAATCGGAATCAGTATATCAAATTCGTGAAATTATGGGAGAACCTATTTACGAAGGAAATGCTTATTTGATTTTACCGGAAGCAGTGGCTATTCACATATTGAATGGTACCGGAAACGATTTTTATGGAGAAGTACTGGAAGAAACACAGCAGATTTTAGCAGATGCCATAAACATTAATGCTTATGATGAGGAATACAGCGTGTATATATATAGCTATGTACAGGATGGTTTAAGATATACCTTTTTTGGAAAAGACAGAAGCGGAAAATTTGCTATGTATCTGATAGAAAAGGAAGAATAAGTAAAGTGTATCAGAATTTGAGTAAAACAAAAAGGTAGGAGGTGCGTAGGACAGATGAAAAGCGTTTTTTGGAAAAAAACCACAGTGATGTTACTTTTATCAGCGCTGATTCTGGGAATGTGTTACCCCATGACATCTGTTCAGGCTACTACAAACAGTCTTTCTTTGGCGCAGGCAAAGAAAATGGCATTGGCAAACAGTGACTCTTACGGAAGAATTAAAAGTAAAATCAGTTTGAAAGAGGTTTCTTATAAGCAGGCAGTAAAATCAATTCAGTTAAAGATAAAAAATAAAACAACGTTTCGGTGGTCGCCGTTGCTTTCTTTTAAATTTCCTGAAAAGTTAAATTTTGAGGATGAAAGCAACATGGTATATAAGCCGGCACAGCTTCAGACAGAAATTACCCAATTAAAGCATGATTTGAAGGATGAGGTTTATGTTATATATGAGAAAACTCAGCAGATATTCTTAAAGACATATACTTATCAGGAAATGATCGCCTTTGAGGAGGAGCAGTTAGAACAGCTGAAGAAAACTTTAAATAAAAATCATGGAAGATATTTGTTAGGGTTAGCAAATAAAACGGATGTAGAGAATGTAGAAAAAAGTCTTCAGAAAGCAGAAGAAAAGCTGGTACAGGATAAAAAGAGTTATGAAATACAGAAAGAAAAATTAAGCCAGCTTATTAATTTAGATGTTACCTCAGGATATATTTTCGGGAATCCATATATCAGTAGTGAAATACCAAGAACCGTAGTGGAAGAATTGATTCAATATACCTTAGAACATGATCAGTCTTACTATGAAGCTAAAATGGCAACACAGCTGTCGCTGTTACAGCTTACGGAAAATTACTCTTTATTACAGCAACAATATGGATCAGATACTAAATTAATCAGTTCTTATGTGCAACAGGTAAAAAGTGGGCAGAAAGTTGACAGCAATGCTTTTAAATTAAGCTATGATCAGTTCTTAACCAAGATTGATCAGCCATGGACCGGAAAATGGAAGATTCTCTTTATTAAGATTCCCAAAGAATGGTTAAAAGGTCAGATTGATGGTGTAAGATATATAGAGGATGAACCTTATGCACTGTATGAGAATGCTTTAGAATATCAGGATGTTCTATCGGAACAAAAAGCGTTAAAGCAGGAATTGGAAACGACGGTAAAAGATAATTTTGAGGCTGTGGTAACCGCAAGAAGTAGTTATTTGAAGCTAAAAGAGCAATGTGAAGAAAGCAAACAAAATATTCAAAAGGAGCAGATTTTGAATTCCATGGGAGAATTGACATTTGAAGAATATACAGACTCCCTGAACCAATATGAGAGTCTGCAAATGGAACAGTTGGAGGCATTGGAATTATATAGTTCTGTATTATTCAGTTTCGACAGACTTACCTGCGGAGCTGTGTCTGAATATTTTAAATCCTCCGGAATCTCTATGAGCGGTACGGAAGGTGGAAACAGTTATCTTGTAGAGGATGAAGAAATTCAAGGAGCAAAATATTATATCACCTCTGTTATTGAAGATAATATGTTTGAGTTTGGAATTTATATTCCTGATGATTTTGAGAAGAGTGTTTCTCATTATGAATTGTGGGTGGATGATTATCTAATAGGTGAAAAAAACGAATATGATAAAACATTTCGTCATCTAACCTTATCTTTGACAGGAGAAGAAAGAGTTTATGTCAGATTATATGATGGGGAAGAATTTATAGATGATTGTGAGATTGATCCTACTGCTTATCAGGGAGAATTAAAAATAAAAGATTATGTGGTGAAGAAAACAGAAGAAGCAAAGAGACGGGTTATCGGCAGTTATGAGGTTTTAAATAGAGATGAAATGGGATTGCTGGAGATTTCTTTGAAAGTGAATGGGGTAGAGGAAGTTTTTTACTATTCTATTATTGATGAAAATGGCAACAGTTTGATTTCAGCAGAGAGAAAAATATCCATAGCCAATAGTTTTACCTATCTTCGTTTTTTAGAGAATGAATTAGAAAAAATGAAGATACAGTGTTATGACCAAAGACAAGCAAAAAAATATACGGCGTACTTTGATTCTTTAAGATATGAAATTTATGTGTTGGAAGAATAGGGAAAGGAGGATGAGCAGAATATGAAACAGAAAAGAAGAAATAAAGGTTCTATTGCAAAAGCTATGCTGGCTATAGCAGTAGCTACGGCTTTAACCATAGGCGGAGTCAATTTATCTTATGCATTGATAGATGAGACAAATTCCGTACATATTAGAGCATCAGAAATTGAAGATGCAACGCTCATCATCGGGACTCATTTAATTTATCTTGGTTCCATGAACCAACAGATTTATGAAACAGCTATGAAATCAGCAGAAGAATCCAATCAATATAGCCGTTATTATAAATCGGAACTTGCAGGAGGTGTATGGTATGAAATCACGGAAGCAGGTTCGTTAGCGGATATTACAACCAGTGGTGTTGTGGTGGAAAATAGTGTTATAGAAGCACTTTATATAACTCATCATACCAAAGCGGATGGAATTACCTATGATTTGGTTAGTGGTGGTGCAGTTAGTGTATTTGATATTAATAATCCCTATGATTTAACCGAAATGACGGAATTAAACCCTATTAAGCTTCAATATGACATGTTAGTGCAGACGGAAGAACCGTCAGAGACTATGGAAAGGGATATTCTTTATATTAAAGAAATTTATCAGGTTGACAGACAGACGGATAGGACTCGAGAAATAGATGCACAGATGAAGGCCTTACAGGAATATCATGATATTCTTATAAGAGATGGGGCAGAGGAAGCCAATAGTGACCAGGTAATGTCTGTGATTGAAAAATTAGACGCCTCCAGAAGAGCAGAGGTATTTAGGCCATTAAATGAGATTCAGCTTCAGAACATGAGTCAGGCAGTAGGAAGAGAATATAAATACGTGGCAGGGGAAATTATAGGAGAAGATTCTGCACAAGAGGATAAAAATGAAAGAGAAAAAATAGAAAATTTTGTACCTAACAGTGATTTGCTCACAGCGATTAGTGAATCCATGACTAATGTACAGGAAAGTTATATTAGTTATAGCTCTAATATGTTAGCGGAAGGTAATACTATTTTGGCCAAGGCAGAATATGAATTTTCAATGGAATTAATTAATCATGCTATGAGTCAGAATTATGCCGGATGTGATGAGTGTGTTCAGAGTCTGATTTATTTGGAGAGGATAAACGATAGTGTTATTAGAGAAGAAAGCAGAGAAAGAGAATTTATTGAACAGAAGCTTCTTCAAGATGCAATAAAAAAATACCAATCTTCTTTGGGAAGCGGTGTGGCAAATGCCTATACTACACTTCCCAATACGGCGGCTGCAGCTACGAAAGCTAATGTATTAAAGAATCAGTTAAATGAAACAGAAATTGTTAGAAATGAGTTACAGTTTATTTTTCAGGCTTATATAGACAGAATGACACCTGAAAATGCAAAACTTTACATAGCATCATGCATTGACAACATGGAAGATTATCGGAATGTTGTCAAAGAAGATGCTTACAAAACCTATGCATATAATTCTATCGACTCTCATTTAGATTGGCTTAGCGGGAGGCTAAAAGAGCTTCAGTCATTACTGGGAGATAGTTCTTTGGATAAATTGAAAATGCAAAAAAATGACTTACAGCTTGAGCTTATGACTGCTTTAGACAATAACAGATTGGATGAAGCAAAAAAAATAGAAGCGCAGAGAGAGGCCATAGATATGGAAATCGACGAAACAGAAAATTATCTGAATTCTGTTTTGAATTCTGAGTATGCTTCTGATTCTGAAAAAGCTCTTGCCGCGGCACAACTTTCTGACGGAAGTATGTTGGCTTCTTTACAGAATATGAAAAAGGATGCTATTGCGAATATTAAAAATGGCGATTTGGATGGTGTAGATAATATATTGGATGGTATTAGTGCTATGGGAGAAGCTAATGCAGAGGCTACCATGGGAGCCTTAGAAGATATTTATCAAGAACTCTCAAATCAGGAACTTATGGGAAATGATTCTTCTAAGTTAAAAGATTTGATAAATCAGGTAGAGGAAATTGCAGCAGAACAGATTAGCAACCTATCTCAAGAGTTATCAGAAGAGGCTATGGCAAAATTGATACAGACGTTTTTCTTTGGAAAATTGACGGATGGAATGACATTGGAAGAAGCATTAAAAAGTCTTAATGAAGAACAGTTTGGAGTGATGCTTGCAGGACTTAGCATGTATACCAGACAGACAAATGCAGCGGTTGCAGAAGAACTTTTAAATATATATAGTAAAGCAGCTTTCAACAGTGGAAACAGATTCCTATATGAACAATTGAAAAATGAAAGTTTAAAATATGTACCTACAGACAAACTGGCTAAAATCACAGGATATCGGTATGTTTTTAACGATAGTCAGAAAGTGGTAATCTTACAAAAGGGAAGCAGATATTTTCAATTTGAAGCTTTTAGCCGGAACTTCAAAAAGGGAAATGATTTGCTGGAAATGACGATGGCTACAGGTTTTCAGAATGTAATATATATTTCAGAAGAAGTAGCAAGGGAAAGTTTTGAAATCACAACGGAATATTTGTATAAAACATCCTTAGCATCAGCTTTAACAGAAGAGATGAAACGGCAGGCACAGGAGTTTGCGGATGTATTATTAGAAGCAGGAGGAGAGCATTAAATGGCAGATTATCCAATCATAGCAGACGTTAGCAATTATATTGTCAGAACTCTCAGAACAAAGATGTGTCCGGAGCCCATTCCATCGCCCAACAATATAGAAGTATCATCTCCGGCGGACCAGGATGTAGATTATATTTTAGGATTATATTTATATGATATCCGGGAAACAGCCGGAATGGCTACACCTACATTTATGCCGGCAGGACAGGTACGATTGCAGAAGACACCGAAACCCTTTGATCTGTATTATATGGTTTTTATTAATGGTTCTTCACAGATGGGGTTAAAGGCTTTGGATATTCAAAAAATATTAGGGCGTGTAGCACAGCTGATTAATGACAATAATGCAGTAATGCCCAATCAACTTCAGAAGTGGTTAGAAACTAATGAGCCGCCAATTACTATTTCACAAGCCAAAATTACTTTGGAGGAAAAGGTTAGGGTATGGCAGGCAATTAATAAACCGTACCAGGTTAGTTTGTTTTATAAAGCAGGTCCGGTATTCTTGTCCAGTGAAGTTGTAGTTGATACTCCACGAGTAACCGACGCAACTTTTGGAATACATATACAAGGCTCAGACCAATAGGAAAGGAGGTAGAAAGTCATGGTGGCACATGCAAGCATTCATCATAAATTGGATTTGGCACTCAGACTGGTAAATACAACAACCGGAAAAGTCGTGGAAGAGTACAATGCGAAGTTTATATCCGAACTTACCGGATTAAAAGCAATTCCAAAACAGGGTGGGATGTATTTGTTTCTCAATGTAGGAAGTGAAGAGTTTGAAATAGATATTCATGTTTACGGATATGAATCTCAAAGAATTCAAATAAGATTATCTGAACTTCAGGGAATCATGCCAATCCGTGAAGTCTATCTACTGCCAAAGGAAGCTCCGATACAAGAGAGTATTCTCACCTTACGGGGAACATTATCGGGGATAGAAGAACTAGAAGCAGTTTCGCTATCTGATACGAATTGCTGTATAAAAGAGTTTGATGCCAGAAAAAAAGTCATGTCAGTTTTAAATCAAAGAAATGTCAGATTTCAACATGTACATTATGGCTTGGTTAATCGTGAAAGAACGGAATATGAGCATTTTGAAGTGGAAAAGGAAATATCGCCACATGAAATCAAGTGTAAAAAAGTCTTAGAAAAAGAGTTCTATATTAATCAACCTATTGCAAGAGTTATTTTCGGACAGATTAGCAATCAGGAAGAATATCTTTTAAGAGTTATGAAGGATGAAAATACAAAGTATCTTGTAAGATATGTGGTAGATGGGAAAGTATTTTATCAGACTGTGGACTTTCACAAGGAGAACATTTCTTTAAAAGCACATGAGAAGAAAGAAGAAACTGAACATGATAAGAGGGAGGTTTGATGGGAGCAGTTGTTGTTAGTGGAGCAAAATTAATGTGTCCTTTTGGTACAGGACCCGGAACATTAAATGCTACCTCGCAAGTCACCACTTTGGGATGTTCTAAACCAGTGGCGACTATTATGGATATTGCACTCGGGAGTAATATTACACCCTTTGGAATGTGCTGTTCCATGGCAAATCCACAAGTCGCAGCAGCAACAGCGGCTGCGTTAGGTGTTTTAACACCGCAACCTTGTTCTATGGTACCAATGGGACCATGGCAGGCAGCAAAGCCTACCACTTTGGTCGGAGGTAAACCAATTTTAACCCAGGAAGCCACACTAATGTGTGGAATGGGAATGGGGAGTATATCCATTATATCTCCCGGTCAAATGAAAATCGTGACGGATTAAATAAAAAGGAGGAAACAGTATGGCAGAATATTTATCACCCGGGGTATACGTTGAGGAATATGATAATTCCCCACGTTCAATTGAAGGGGTTGGTACAAGTGCAGCAGGTTTTGTAGGACTTGCTGAAAAAGGATCAGTTGTGGGGGCACCTGCACTGGTGACCAGTTTTGCAGCATTTAAAAGATTATACGGTGGATTTTTAAGTGAATATACTCATGAAGAATATCGTTATCTGGCTTATTCAGTAGAACAGTTCTTTGCAAACGGCGGAACAAGATGCTATGTAAGCCGTGTTATACCGGAAGATGCAGTATGTGCAGCTTTAAAAACAGATGTATTAGAATTTAGTGCTGCAAATGAAGGGAAATGGGGAAATCGTATTCAGGTATCCTTCTCTACCGTAACCAAGAGAAAAATGCAGCTTCTTGAAAAAACAGGAGATGCTTCTTACATAGCAAAATCAGCTGATGGTTTTAAAGAAGGTGATCTGGTAAAAGCGGGAGAAGAATATAATCGTATTCAAATGATTTATGATAATACCATTACTTTTGAAAAAGCATTTGCAGAAGATGTTGTAGATAAGAATATTGTTGCAAGTGTATTTGTTTATCTGGTAGAAACTGATGTATTGGTTCGCTACAATGAAGAAGCAGAAGTATATAACGGACTTAGCTTTAACGTATCAGCAAGCAACTATATTGTGACTAAAATGAGC
>JAFZGJ010000187.1 GCA_017555455.1 Lachnospiraceae bacterium | reverse complement strand
AGTCATACCTTCTACTTCTAATAAAGACTGTACCAGTTTATCTTCGGAAGGTAACTTCTTCCCATTGATTACCAAACACACCATTAATTGTCCGGTAGCAAAACCTTTACGGATCAATGCATGACGTAGTAATCCCTTATGGTTCTCTTCCTCATAAGGAGCCACCTTTTCTTCTTCCATATATTTTAAAAGTTTTTCCAAAATAACTTTATTTTCTGCTACACCCAAAGCACAATCTGTATTTTCAATAATGCTATGGGTCCTTCCCGCATAAAAACCGGTAATGGTCTTTCCTTCTTTATTTTTTCCAAACGGAAACTGTGCTTTGTTTCTGTAGTAAAAAGGAGTTTCCATGCCTACCGGTGTTTCCATAATACTGTCCACATATTCCGCATCCAAGCCACCGATGCGGATCAGATTATTGCGGACTTTATTATGTTTAAATTCCAACTGCTTTGCATAATCCATTGCCTGAATCTGACATCCACCACATTGTTTGTGAAACTGACATTTGGGTTGTACGCGAAAAGGAGAAGGTGTTAACACCTTCTCTAATTTTGCATAAGCATAGTTTTTCTTTGCTTTCATAATCTTGGCTTCTACTTCATCTCCAAGAACTGCATCTTTAATAAATAACGTGAAACCATCAATTTTTCCAATGCCTTCCCCATCGGCTCCGATATCCTCGATGGTGACGCGGCATATATCATTTTTCTTAAATTCCATAATTTAATCCACCTTCGTAGCTTTCACATTAGAATCAAACAGCCTGTTGAATCCTAACCATCCGGTCTCCTTGGTCGACTGCAGAAGTTCAGTAAAGGTCTGCATTTTCGCATCCGTATTATCTGCAAAATTCAATGCCACAGCTTCCATAATAGCAGGTTTCTTTGGTGAACCATATTCATATTCACCATGATGTGCCAAAATACAATGTTTTAACTGAGAAGCTAGACTTACAGGAAATCCTTCAATCCTACGAATCACTTCTCCTACCATTTCTGTTCCGATAACAATGTGACCCAAAAACTGTCCTTCATCGGTGTAATCATTTTCCGGAAACAGGGATAATTCCCTTGTTTTTCCAATATCATGACACATAGCTGCAGTAAGCAACAAATCTCGGTTTAACATAGGATAAGCAGTACAGTAATAATCGCACAATTTTACCACACTTAGCGTATGCTCTAACAACCCACCTACAAATCCATGGTGTACACTTTTTGCTGCTGAAGATTTCTTAAACACAGTTACCAGCTTTTCGTCCTTTACCAGCATTTCCTCTAATAAAGCTCTCAAATATTTATTTTTCACACCGGAAATATATTCTAATAATTCCGTGTACATTAACTCAATATTTTTGGAACTGACCGGAAGATAATCTGCCGGATCATATTCTCCTTCCTGACATTTTCTCACACGTTTTACGTTCACCTGCAATGCACCCTGGAAGGAATTCACTTCTCCATATACTTCTACATAATCCAAAGCATCAAAATCACAAATTCCCGGATTATTTGGGTCCCAGATTTTCGCATCCATGGTTCCTGTTTTATCCTGTAAAATTACATTGTCATAAGGTTTTCCGTTTTTGGTTACAGCGGACTGTTTAAACTTACATAAATAAATATCAAAAAATCTATCACCGTCTTTATAATCTTTAATATACTTCATTTTTCACACTTCACTTTCTAAAAATCTTATTCTCTGTTTCCCACCACAACTTCTACCATTGCCGTTTTATATTCATCCTGTTTCTGCCGCATAAGAATCACCTCTTTGGAATCACCCGGCTGCCATTCTGACATAATTTTTACATAATCTGCAAAACAGGTAACTTTGTTTTTATTCATCTCTACAATAATATCGCCACTTTGAATCCCTGCCTGCATTGCAGGAGAATCTAAATCAATCCCGGTGACATAAACACCCAAAGGAATTCCTCTGCTATTGGCTATCTTTGCAGGAATATCTGCTCCATTAATACCTAAATAAGATTTTTCCATTCCATTGGACATTCTTTGAAGGGCTGTTTTTATTTCCGTAATTCCCAATGCAGAAATCAGGTTAGGTGTTGCTTCACTATTGTACTTTTGATTTATAATTCCAAGAACCTTTCCTGTAAAGTCCACTAAAATTCCGGTAGCATTTGCACTGCCGTAAATATCTGTCGTCAATAATCTATAGTTGCTATCCGGCATGCTGATTATGGTATCCATAGAAGTAATCATTCCGTAAACCACTGAAGATTTTCCCAAGGGATTTCCTATGGCTATTACCGGACTGGCAATTAAAGTTGACAAGCTGGAACTTCCCAAATTCAAATAACTGATAACTTCCAATGTACTCTCTGCCATCAGATCCTTTTTCACAGATAAAACCGCAATCCCTGTATCTGCATCTGTTCCGCGGATTTGTGCTTCCGCCTTGCTTCCATCAACAAAAGTAATCTCGATATTTTCGCTTTCGGAAATACTATCCTCTTCTGCCATAATCATAATTTCCGTATTATTCTGTGCAAAAATATAACCATTACTTTGCCCTTTGGTTTCGTAAGAATCTTGAAACAAATCCACTTCCTGGGTCATTCCGGTTACGGTTACGGTAGCACTCTGCAAATTAAGTACCAGTACATGTATATTTTGATATAATTTCTGATAATCTTTAGTAGTTAATTCAATTTCATTAATTAAACTATCAATAACCTCTTGGGTTGGTTCCAATGAGGTTTCTTCGTGAACTATCATATCCTCCGGAAGTATTTCCTCCGTTACCAGGGGAATCTCTATTTTCTCTATTTCTTCCTGTGGATGCAGCCAATTACTGATAACAGGCTCCAAAGCTGAAAAAGTAATGCAGGCAATTAAACCAAAAATCACCGCCATGGACACAGTAATCAAAGTCCTACGCATCAATTTCTTCTTATTAATAGGCCGTTCCTTCACTTTTTCTGTTATAAATTCAAATTTTTGCTGGTTATCCATTATTTCACCTATAAGACACATTATTCCTTAGTATAGCTTATGAAAACCGCAATGTACATAGTCTTTTCCCATAAATTGTGATATACTAAATTAATTCGGAGCAATGCAAATTTGGGAAACAGCCTATGTAAGTTTGCTTACAACCGGCTATTTGCTTTTGCTCATAACGAGAGGTAATCATATATGAATCAAAAAGCATTACAGATTTTAGAATATCATAAAATTATAGACCAATTAACAGACAAAGCATCCTCCGCTCCCGGAAAAGAGCTTTGCCGTAATTTAGAGCCTGAAACGGATTTAGATACCATTACCGCAAATCAGGCCAATACCAGAGATGCTTTAAGCCGTCTTTTTAAAAAAGGAGGCATTTCTTTTGGCGGAAATAAACCTGTAGGACGGGCTTTAAGTTCCTTAGAAATCGGAAGCTGCCTTTCAGCTTCAGAATTATTAGTTATTGCAGGACTTTTGGAAAATGCCAACCGCATTAAAACCTACGGAAGAAAAGACCGGGATGATTCCCCGGCAGATACCTTGGATGAATTTTTTGATGCAATCCAACCTTTAACCTTTCTTTCTGAAGAAATCCGAAGATGTATTTTAGCCGAGGATGAATTTGCAGATGATGCCAGTCCTACCCTAAAACACATCCGCCGTTCCAAGCTTTTAATTAATGAACGGATTCACAGCCAGTTAAACAGTATGGTAAACGGTTCCCTTAGAACTTATTTACAGGATGCCGTAATTACCATGAGAAATAACCGCTACTGTATTCCTGTAAAGGCAGAATATAAAGGACAAGTTTCCGGGATGATTCACGACCAATCCTCTACCGGCTCTACTCTCTTTATTGAGCCTGCTGCCGTAGTGGAAATGAACAACCAGTTAAAGGAATTGGACTTAAAAGAAAAAGAAGAAATCGAAAAAATTCTTGCCACTCTCAGTGCTAATGCAGGAGAACACATTGAAGCCATTGCAGGTAATCAGAAAATCCTGACAAAACTGGACTTTATTTTTGCCAAAGGTTCTCTGGCCTTAGAACAGAATGCAACGGAACCGATTTTTAATACAGACCACTATTTGAATATCCGCAAAGGCCGTCACCCGCTTTTGGACAAAAAGAAAGTGGTTCCTATTGATATTTCTCTAGGAAAAGATTTCGACCTTTTAATTGTTACCGGACCTAACACCGGCGGTAAAACCGTTTCCTTAAAAACTGTAGGACTTTTCACTTTAATGGGACAAGCAGGACTTCATATCCCTGCTGCTGACCGTAGTGAATTATCCATTTTTACCAATGTATTTGCGGACATCGGGGATGAGCAGAGTATCGAACAAAATTTAAGTACCTTTTCTTCCCATATGAAAAATATTGTAACAATTTTAAAAGAAGCTGACGAAAATTCTCTTTGTCTTTTTGATGAATTAAATGCCGGTACCGATCCAACGGAAGGTGCCGCCTTAGCCATTGCTATTTTGTCTACTTTACATGACAAAGGCATCCGTACTATGGCAACCACCCACTACAGTGAATTAAAAGTATTTGCACTTTCTACTCCTTTTGTGGAAAATGCCTGCTGTGAGTTTGACGTAGAGACTTTGAGCCCTACCTACCGGTTATTGGTAGGAATTCCCGGAAAAAGTAATGCCTTCGCCATTTCCTCTAAATTAGGACTCCGGGAAGATATTATTGACAAAGCAAGAGAACAAATCAGCGAAGAAAAAGAAAGCTTTGAAGATTTATTAACTTCTCTAGAACAAAGCCGCGTTACCATCGAAAAAGAACAGGCAGAAATTGCCGCTTACAAAGCAGAAGTTGCTGCCCTAAAAGAAAAACTGGAAAAGAAAACCGAAAAAATTGACGAAACCAGAGAACGCATTATCAGAGAAGCCAACGAAAAAGCCCGTGAAATCTTACAAGAAGCCAAAGCTACTGCTGATGAAACCATCCGCGTATTCCAAAAAGCCGGTCCCAACGCATCCATGAAAGATTTGGAAAAGGCTCGTGCCGGACTTAGAGATAAAATCAACCAGAAAAATGAAAAGCTGGCTATGAAAGCCGAAAAACCAAAGGGAAAAGAATTAAAACCGGAACAATTGAAGCTGGGCGATTCCGTAAAAATTCTCTCTATGGGATTAAAAGGAACTGTAAATACTTTACCCGATGCCAAGGGAAATCTTTTTGTTATGTGTGGCATTATGCGTACCCAGGCCAATATCAAGGATTTAGTTTTAGTAGACGAAGCAACTATTACCACACCTGCATTAAACCGTACTAATACAGGAAAAATCAAAATGTCCAAATCCTTCTCTGTTTCCACGGAAATTAATCTTCTTGGAAAAACCGTAGATGAAGCTTTGGCTGAATTGGATAAATATTTGGACGATGCCTATTTGGCACATCTACCCAGTGTCCGCATTGTCCACGGAAAAGGTACCGGTGCTTTAAGAACTGCGGTTCAAAATCATTTACGCCGTGTAAAATATGTGAAGTCCTTCCGTTTAGGCGAATTTGGCGAAGGGGATGCCGGCGTAACCATTGCAGAATTTAAAAAATAACTATGAAATGGAGACCTTATGGTAAACAGACAAAAAATTTTAATTGTAGATGATGATAATAATATTGCAGAATTAATTTCTCTCTACCTCATAAAAGAATGTTTTGAAACTATGATTGTAAACGATGGCGAGTCTGCTCTGGCTGCCATGGACACTTTTGCTCCAAACTTAATTTTACTGGATTTAATGCTTCCCGGCATTGACGGTTATCAGGTATGCCGTGAAGTCCGCTCTAAATATGCTACTCCCATTATTATGCTCTCTGCCAAAGGAGAGGTTTTTGACAAAGTATTGGGACTGGAATTAGGTGCTGACGACTATATGGAAAAACCCTTTGATACCAAAGAATTAGTAGCCAGAGTAAAAGCAGTTTTACGCCGTTATAAAGCAGCTCCTGTAACCACTGAAAAACCATCTGTAAAATGTGTGGAATATCCGGATTTAATTGTAAACCGTACCAACTATTCTGTAATGTATATGGGAAATATTGTGGACATGCCTCCGAAGGAGTTGGAATTGCTATATTTTCTGGCTTCCTCTCCAAACCATGTTTACACAAGAGAACAGCTCCTAGACCAGATTTGGGGATATGAATACATCGGAGATACCCGTACTGTGGATGTTCATATCAAAAGACTTCGTGAAAAAATAAAAGACCATGAAGAATGGAGAATTGCAACAATTTGGGGAATCGGTTACAAATTCGAAGCAAAAGCTTCCATAATCTAAACTGTCTCCAAGGGAGTTTTTATGAGAAAAACATTATACTTAAAATTTTGCTTAGCCTACCTGATTTTTGGCATCTTCGGTTTTATTATTATTGCGGTGTTTGTATCAAATTTAACCTTAGAACATCTTCGCCGCGAAAAAGCAGATGCCCTTTATCGGGAAGCAACTCTAATTGCAAACACCTACGCATCCGACTTGTATGACAATGCTACCTCTCTGGACACTGTAAAAAAACAATTGGATGCTTTAGATACTTATTTATCTGCCCGTATTTGGATTATGAACCCCAGCGGCCGTATGATTTTGGATTCTTCCAAACCGGTAAATATTGAAAACGAAATTATCGTTGAAAATTTTGATCCCACCATTACGGTAGGCTCTTACTATACTATCGGAACGTTTTTTGATTATTTTGAAGAAGAAATGCTCAGCGTATTTGCTCCCATTACCTCTGACTACGAAGTAAAGGGATATGTAGTCATCCATAGCAGTATGCTCGGCTTACAGCAATCGAAAGAAAATTTACTCAAAATATCCTACATTACGTTTTTGGTCTTATTTTTACTTTCCGGTATTATTCTGCTTTTCTTTACCGAAGCAGTTTATAAGCCCTTACGGAAAATTACCACCGCTACAGAACAGTACGCAAGCGGAAATATGCACTATGAACTCCAAGTGGAGAGCAATGACGAAATGGGATATTTGGCTGCCATTCTTTCCTATATGGCAGGAGAAATTTCTCAAAGTGAAGATAATCAAAAAAAACTGGTTGCCAATGTTTCCCATGATTTCCGTTCTCCTCTAACTTCTATCAAAGGATTTCTGGAGGCCATGCAGGATGGCACCATTCCCACGGAATTGTACCCCAAATATATTGGTATTGTACTAAACGAAACTGACCGCTTAATTAAATTAACCAATTCCCTGCTCACCTTAAACAATCTGAATACCAAGGGCATGATTTTGGAAAAAAGTGACTTCGATATTAATCAGGTCATCCGAAATACGGTAACTGCCTTTGAACCTGCCTGTATTGAAAAGAAAATTGCTATTGAGCTGATATTGACCAGCGATGTTATGACCGTAAATGCAGACATGGGAAAAATACAGCAGGTTCTTTACAACCTGCTGGACAATGCTATTAAATTTTCTCCCAATAGTTCCATTATTAAGATTGAAACTTATGAAAAACATAACAAAATTTTTGTTTCCGTAAAAGATAATGGTATTGGAATTCCAAAAGAAAGTCTAAAGCAGATTTGGAGTCGTTTTTATAAAACAGACCTTTCCAGAGGAAAGGACAAAAAAGGAACCGGATTAGGTCTTTCCATTGCCAAAGAAATTATCCAGTCCCATAATGAAAATATTAATGTAATCAGCACCGAAGGCGTAGGCACGGAATTTGTCTTTTCCTTGCCTATT
>JAFZGJ010000186.1 GCA_017555455.1 Lachnospiraceae bacterium | reverse complement strand
GAGTCATTATTTTCCCAAAGGCAAGGTCCATGTAACCATATATTTTTTCAGATTCATCTTCTCTGAAACTGATTTCATCCAATACCAGACAGGCATTTGTAAGAATACATTCTCTTGTTACCGCCCAAAGAGCCTTATCCACATATTGAAAATCATAAACAAACAGCTTCTTACAATTTACAGAAACAGCATTTAAACCTTTTGCCTGACAGAAATGTTTTACAAAAAATTTTCTTCCGCTTCCTTCATCTCCGTAGTAAGAGAAGATTCTTACGCCTTCTTCGTAGGATATTTTCATAGCATCCAAAATACCTTCATTTGCCATAATTGGGTCTAATTTAGAATCTTCGGTTAACATCTTAAAAAAGCGGATATAATTTTCATCCAAACGCATAGGATGTTTTCCAAAAAGATAATCAATCATTCTCTTATCCGGAGAAACCACAGTAGAAAATGGCATATTTCCCTGAACATGTAAATTCAATACGGGCATTAACTGTTCCAGGCAGTTTGACATTTCCCCATAAGAACCGGAAATGCTAAACTCCCTGCCAAAATACAATTTTGCAGCGGATTCTATGGTTGGTGCCAAAAGGCTGCTATTTTCATTAATTACTTGGAATACTCCTGCATAATCTGTCTGAGTAGATGCTAAAATCCCACCGGCAAAACAAAATACGGTAAAGGTATCCATTTCCAGTTTCCGGCATAATTCATAAAAAGGTAAGGATATTCCTTGTTCTGCAGTTTTTGCGGCTCTGTATGCAATATATTCCATTCTGTCCTTGGCAGAAGTTAATTCAGATTCTTCTTGTTCTTCTTTCTCACCGTAAGTCTCCTTCACAAAATCTCCAAAAAGAGCCAGTAAATCTTCTGATATTTCTTCTCCCACTTCCCCGTTATCTGCTTCCTGCACTTCTCGGTTCTCTTTATATTGAAAGTCACGAATATTCTTAGAACAAATCTCCTCTGCCACTTCCAAATCCGGATAGAGAACATTTTTATATCCACCCTTTCCGGTAGCAAAAATCAACTTCATTCTCTCCAACTGCTCATTCAATGCCATATTCACACAGGCAAATAAATACTCCATATATTCTCCATATCCTGAAAACGGCTCGTCCCGTAATACCTTATCAAATTTATCTGCCATAAATATAATCCTCGCAATCTATCTTATTTTGTAAATATTTAGAGTCAAACTAACGTCTCCACGATAAATTCAAAATAGTCACCCCATTTTTATTTCATAGTATATTAATCTTATCATAATATGAATAATTTTCACACAATTAATGTGCGAAACTCACTTTTTTTGTGCTTAATAGTATCTATTTTCCTTGTAAAATTAAACTTACTCTTCTATAATGATAATAAGATATAATTATTCATCTATCTTAACGGAGGTATTTTCATGAAATTTCATAAATTTATATCCTTTTTCACTATCCTGATTATGACCGTATTTCTCTTAACAGCTTGTGGTAATTCCACTTCCTATATCAATGATCAGCGCGGAAAATCTATTCCTGTAACAACATCTGATTCCGATACTTACACCTTCAAGCTTTCTGCCACCCCGGTAGAAGATATAGAAGAACCGGTTGTAGAAGTGTTGGAAGAAGTACTTCCTAAAGAACAGGAACTACAGGCAGAAACAGAAGAACCGGCTGTAGAACCCGAAACAGTTTCTGAAGAAAAGCCGGCTGAAATTGGTCCCAAAACAGGAGAACCATAATCTCCTGATTCATAAAAAAAAGAACATGATAATCAGCCAAATATTTTGTATCTTTCCTGATATCATGTTCTTTTTTATATTTATTCTTCTACATTTTTAATATCTTTTTTTATAGGGTCATTCTTGTCTTTGATTTTGACATACTTCTTAGCATAATAACGGATATTTTCTTTCGCTACTTCTATCAAACCATGCGCCAAATCCTTTGCCATCTCTTTTGTTTTATCATCCGTTTCTTTAATAGCATCAATCAGACTAATCAATGCCTTTCCGGGCTCTTTAGTAAATTGAAGCATAGTAGTAATATTAGCATCCTGCATTATTTTATACCAGATTTCACTATATGCCTGAAGCTCCTCATCACTTAAACCATATAACCACTCATTATAGGTTTCATTTAAAAACACACTGCTTCTGCCCAATTTATCCACTTTTTTAAATTCATTCCCGGAAATCCGCCAGTTGTAGGGATTATGTTGTAATACTCCTATACTAAAACATTCTACAATCTGATAATTTTCCTTACTTTGCAAAAGCATACCAAAAATAGAGGAATGAGGGAGATATTTGATGATTCTGTCTTTAATTTTGTTAAAATCCACACTCTCCAAAATTTCCGGACGGAAACCGGGACTGTCAAAACTATATACTCTATCTATTCTGTCCTGAATCTTATCTTCTACATTCATAGAGGCGTAAATTGCAAAATTACCACCCTTGGAATGTCCTGTAACAATAAAATCTCCTTCCAACTGTTCACTAACCTGCTGCAAGTACATGGCACTAAGGCTCTGGCCTGTAACCGGTTCTTTAAAAATCATGTTAAAATCTTCTTTCCAGCCTACCATGGTTTCATCAGTTCCGCGATAAATTACCACATTAGGGCCACCCTCAAGAAATACCGTCATGGCTGAAAACTGGGTCTCGGCTAAAACACTGGTAATGTCAGAAAAATAATTCATTTTCATTCTTCGAAAACGTTTACTTTCTACCATAGCCTCAAACAATTCCGTATTATTTTTCCGATATCTTTCATCCATAAATACCTTTTCATAATCCAAATTATTTGCAATCTCATAAAGGTATACTGCTTCTTTTTTTTCTGAAGTAGTCGGAATCAAACCGTCTAATTTCAAATATATAAACTGGGACAATACTAAAGCATCCACTTCATTAAACGGCACATCAAAAAAAGTATTTTCCTTTTGTCTTTTTACATAAGATACAATATGACTCATTTACTATATCAAGCCTCTTTACTTCAAAATAATACACTTTCTTTTATGGCTAATATCTGGCTTCCAAATGCTCAATATTTTTGATCAGTAAGGATACCGTTCCATCAGGGTTGGTAATAAATTCCACATTCTTAGAATCTTTATATTGATCCATGGGAATTTTGATTTCAATTCCCGTATCTGTGAACAAATGTTGTTTCTGATATTTTCTCACAGTACTCTCACTTTGAGGAATAACCTCTTCCTTTACCATATCATATTTTTCCATCTGTTCCTGAAAAGCAACTCTCAAATCCGGCTTTTCCTCAAACACTTTATCTGCCAAATCTTCTACCACAAAACCACCCTTTTCAGCAATTTCCTCCTGAATAATACATTTGGCATTCATCTGTGCTTCACAAGCAGTATATTCATCAAGTCCTTCTCTCTGTACTTTCTCAATAGCCTTGGTAACAATATTTAGCTTTGTCTTATGGGAAAGATGACTGCTGCATTTTAAAAATAAATAGGAAAAATAATTCGTCTTTTCTCCATTTACTTCATACTTCTTTTCTACTACCTGTACCTGCATGGTATCCATATTGATGATGGCTGCTTCCGATAATTTTTGGGTTTCGGTAGGAAGCACCGCTTTATAGCGGATAATATCATTTATGTTATTATCACCATCTGCCATTGTTCTATGAGTATAGCTGGCTTTAAAATTCATTTTTAAAAATGCAATATATTCCTGGTCACCACCCCGGAATCTCACCACAAATAAATCTGCTGACGGAATATCAATATTACTGTTCATAATCCCATACAAAAGATTGGCTACATTTTGGCTAAAAGACACAAAATCTTCCTCCTTATATTCTGTAAGCCACTGATATACCTCAGATTCCTTCTGATAAAATTCACAGGCTTTGGTATCATCACCTGCAGTCAACTTCGCAATATGCTCTCTTAAAAAATCAGCAAAATCGGAACCATACTCCAACTCTGAATCAGATAAAACCGGTAAGCCGACGGTGGAATCCATAATATGTACAATTACATTTTTTATTCTGATTTCCTCTTTTGTAATCATTTCTAATCAATTAATCCTCTGACTTTCAAATAAGCAATAATAACATCTACAGAACCATCGATTCCGGTTACACTGCTGTTAATCAATAAATCCTTATTTTCTCTATCGCCCCAATCACAATCGGTAAAATATTGATAATAAGTACGTCTGATTTTTTCTGTTTTCTTTAACAGTTTTCTTGCCTTAACTTCATCCAGGTTATTTCGTTCCATAATGTGTCTCACTTTTGTCTCTTCATGAGCATATACAAAAATATGAGCCACATTGGCAAAATCCTTAAGAATGATATCAGAACATCTTCCTACAATAACACAAGACTCTGATTTTGCCTTTTCAATCATAATCCGCGACTGGATTTTAAATAATTCTTCACTAAGATTTTCCCTATATGGGAAGTAGCTTTTTTCAGCAATTTCATCCTGTCTGGAAAGTGCATCTTCACTATATCCTGTTTCCAAAGATGCCATTTCCAAAAATTGACGGTCATAAAAAGAAATTCCCAATTTTTCTGCTAATTTTTCTCCAATTTCTCTTCCGCCGCTTCCATATTCTCTACCAATGGTTACAATACATCTCTTTGCCATTCTCTTTCCCCTTTCTACCTTTATTTCTTTAGTCCTATGATGCCATAATTTTTATTATCTTCCGGATAGATATAATGATATTCCGATTCTCCGTTTTCGTCTTTTTCATAGCTTTCAAATACGGCATCTGTTGTGTTTCCTTTTATGAAAGGTACCCACACACCATTTTCACAGGTTGCTGACCATTCTTTGATTTTTCCATGTTCATCGGTAGTCATCAGATACATTTCCCCATGATAATATCCGTCTTTAAAACCACCGATTACATTGGCAATACACTCATTTCTCTTCACGTCTTCTTCTTTTAAAATAGAATAATCGTAACTGAAATGCTCCTGTCCTTCTCCATTGGGTAAATCCTTACTCCAGGATCCATTATAGCTATGCTCTATGGCCCCCAAATTTTTATCAGCGTTTTCTTCTGTATAAATAGCTACTTCCAGCCACATTCCTTTCCCATGGCGAAGACCGTCTTTCCATTCACCAAAGTAATAGGCATTATTCTCATATACCGCAAGACCCTTTCCCGCAGGACGTCCTAAGGCATCTACCGAACCATAATAATAAAACTTATTTTTTCCTTCTAATTCCCGGGAAATTTTTTGCAATCTTTCCAAACGGACCAGTTCTTCTACGGCATCCATTTTATAGGCATCCCAATATTCATACAATTCCTTTAGCTGGTTATCTTCCTGCTTTCTTTCTGTTAATACTGCAGCCTGATACCTTTCACCACCAAATATTTGGTACAGCGGAAGTGGGGCAATATCCTCTACAAAAATCGATATCTCTTCCTCCTCCGGTTGCACACGGACCAATGAAATTTCAGAATAGCTTTCCATGTCTTTTTTTGCCTGATGGTCAATTTCTCTTTTGATTAGTAAAACTAAAGCTATAACAGCCAGGAAAATAATGACTATCAGACCAAGAATAACCTCTATATGTTTTACTTTTTTTAACTTCTTCATAAACTATCTATGTCCTCTTTTTTATTCCTCTTAGTCCCGTTTTCCGAAAACGAACACTTTTCCTACATATAGGTTAACAAAGAATAACAAAAGCTTTCTTACATAATTCTTATGATTTTCTTAAATTTCAATCAGTTCATATTCATCTGTTCCAATGCCAAGTTTAACTGCATGGTCAATGGCTGCTTTCCAATCCGTTACCGGTGCAGAATCTTTAAAATGATCTCCATGTACCTTTGGCATCTTATCAAGCTGGCTTCCTGCTACTACAGGCTGTTTGTTTACTGCATCTGCACAGGCTTTATCCAAAGCAACAGGATCAAAAGATGCAAACATACCTACATTTGGTACAATCGGAATATCGTTTTCCGGATGACAGTCACAGTTCGGTGATACATCTATTACTAAACTGATATGGAAATGTGGTCTTCCGTCTAAAACTGCCTTAGAATATTCTGCAATTTTACAATTTAAAATATCATTAGATTCATCTTCCGGTGCTTTTACCGCATCCATTGGACAAATACCGATACATCTGCCACAGCCCACACATTTATCATGATTGATAGATGCTTTTCTATCTGTAATTACCGGTGCATCATGAGCACAAATTTTTACACATCTGCCACAGCCTACACATTTATCGGTTACTACGAAAGGTTTTCCTGCACTATGCATTTCCATTTTTCCTGCACGGCTTCCGCATCCCATTCCAATATTCTTTAAAGCTCCGCCAAAACCGGTACATTCATGTCCTTTAAAATGATTTAAAGAAATAAATACATCTGCATCCATGATTGCTCTGCCGATTTTTGCTTCTTTCACATATTCACCATTTTCTACCGGAACCAAAACTTCATCTGTTCCCTTTAAACCATCTCCGATTAGCACATGACAGTTAGTGCTTAATGGAGAAAAACCATTCATATAGGCAGTATCAAGGTGATCCAGAGCATTCTTTCTACCTCCTACATATAAGGTATTACAGTCTGTTAAAAATGCTTTTCCTCCTAAGTCCTGAATTACTTTTACTACCGCTTGTGCATAGTTTGGTCTTAAAAATGCTAAGTTTCCCGGTTCTCCAAAATGCATTTTAACGGCTACGTACTTCTTTTCAAAATCGATATTACCGATTCCTGCTGTGGTAATTAATCTTGCAAGTTTCTGTGTTAAATTTTCATCATATGTAGTGTGCATGTTTGTAAAATACACTTTTGCTTTTTCCATTTGTTAATTCTCCTTTTGTTTTTCAAGAAGCTCAAATAAGGCATCTTCTCCTATGCTTACCCAAGCATCCTCTTCTTCCTCATTTAATCCCAGGTATTCCCTTAATGTGCAGTCTTCATCACTCATTCCCCATTCATAACTGTAGTCATCAATGGCTTCAAATTCAATTTCGCCTGCAAGATATAGTTCTTTAAACTTTTTTTCCAAAAGTTTTTCCTCCTTTTAAAAATCCCCCTTTTAAATCTAAAAGGGGGATTCATGATGTTGATAAATTTTAGTAACCAATTAACCAGTCATACATTTCCTGATACTTCTTAGCAGAAACTTCCCAAGAGAAATCAGCTGCCATTGCACGGTCAACAATCTTATTCCATTCACGTTTCTTATCATAGAAGATACGTTCCGCATAACGGATTGCTGCTAACATTTCGTGTGCATTGTAATTTGTAAAGCTGAAACCTGTTCCTGTTCCTTCAAATTCATTGTAAGGCTGTACAGTATCTTTTAATCCACCTGTTTCACGTACAATCGGAACTGTACCATAACGAAGTGCCATTAACTGACTTAATCCACATGGCTCGAATAAAGATGGCATTAAGAATGCATCACAGGATGCGTAAATCTTATGAGATCTTTCTTCAGAATAATAAATGCTTGCACTTACTTTATTACCATATTTCCAATCAAAATGACGGAACATATTTTCATACTGTTCTTCACCGGTACCTAATACAATAATCTGTACCGCATCCTGGCAAAGTTCATCCATCATGTATGCAATTAAATCAAAACCTTTTTGATCTGTCAAACGGGAAACAATACCGATTGTAAATACTTTATCATCGATATCTAATCCTAATTCTTCCTGTAATGCACGTTTATTTTTCACTTTTTCCTTACGGAAGTTAGCTGCATTATAAGGGAATGCAATATAAGGGTCATTTTCCGGATTAAAGGAATCATAATCGATACCGTTTACAATACCTCTCAAATCTCCGCTTCTTGCTGTTAAAAGTCCATTTAATCCTTCACCATAGAAATCTGTCTTAATTTCTTCCGCATATGTATCACTAACTGTTGTAACAGCATCTGCATATACGATACCGCCTTTTAACAGGTTTGCATCTTTCTTGAATTCCAATTTGTCCGG
>JAFZGJ010000021.1 GCA_017555455.1 Lachnospiraceae bacterium | reverse complement strand
TTTGCCAAAGTCTTCACCAAATAGGTCTTACCACTTCCGGTAGGTCCAATCATAAGCATATTGGATTTTTCAATTTCAATTTCATCCATAGTCCCTGTAGCTACACGTTTATAATGATTATATACTGCTACGGAAATTACTTTTTTTGCTTTTTCCTGCCCAATCACATATTCATCCAACTGAGCCTTAATTTTATGTGGTGGTGGTATATTTTTAATATCCAAAACCGGCTTATCTTTTTTCTTACGCTTCTTTAATTTTTGTTTATTAGGAATCCCACCATCCATTTGCAAATCAGCCAAATTGATAAAGCTGATGTTAGGAAACGGTCTTTTCGAAGTCTTGGTTTCCTCTACGTCTTCTTCCGTTTCTTCTACTTCCGGTGTCTCTTTTCCCTCATCTTTTACCTTATTTTCCGGTGTTTCATCCTTTTTTTCCTGTTGATATGGATTGGTAAACTGGCCAAACCCATTCATAAAAGCAGGATGATTCATCATGGACTGATAATCAAACTGACTTACGGTTTCCATGGTTTTCTCCATGCAATCCATACAGATTGTCATATTTCCCGGCATTTTAAACATTCTTCCTGCTTTACTTTCCGGTCTCCTACAGATAAAACAAATGTCCTCATATCCGTCATCTGTAGTTTTGTTATCAAATTCTTCTGCCATTCTATCCTCCAACTGATACAGGATTTAGAATTATGGGTTCTGTGTCTGTGCCGCTCCCAAAGTCACCAAAAGCTTCTGTTCCACATAGCCTCCGGCGTTAGGTCTCTGAATTGTCACTAACACCTTTTCTCCAATTTCATAATATTCTAAATAGCCCTGTAAATCTTCCATTGTTTTTACACTGCTGCCATCAAATGCAGTAATAATATCTCCCTTCATTATTCCTGCATCATATGCACCGCCACTATAAACCTGCGCAACATACACCCCTTCCGGCATACCATACATTGTAGACACATCTGTAGTAACATTCAAGCCCGAAATTCCAAGATATCCTTTTTTGGCCGCATCTACCTTATCTTTTGTTTCACGATTCATTAATTCTTCAATAATTGGCTTTGCATTGGATATGGGAATGGCATAGCCCATTCCTTCAATGGTACTTCCACCAATTTTATTGGAATTAATTCCTACTACTTCTCCCCGGACATTTAAAAGTGCACCGCCGGAATTTCCCGGATTAATGGCTGCATCTGTCTGAATCAGGGTACCCGTAGTGGAACCATCCTCGCTCATGGCAATCTGCCGGTTCAAAGCACTGATAACACCTGTGGTTACAGACTGTCCATAGCCCAACGCATTTCCGATGGCAATGGCAGGTTCTCCAACCTTCAAGCTTTCGGAATCTCCTAATACGGCAATGGAAATGTTCGAAATGGTAGCCCTTTCCAAAGAATCCAGTGCAACGGCAATCACTGCCAAATCCATATTAGAATCAGTACCTTTTACCTTTGCATCCGCAATACTTCCATCAATAAACTGAACTTTCAATTCTGTAGAATCGGAAATTACATGATTATTGGTTACAATCAATAATTCGGTTTCATTTTCTCCAACAATAATGCCGGAACCACTGGACTGATTTTCACTCTGAAACTGCTGTCCCCAAAAGCTCTGGGTAATCACAGAGGTATTAGTAATGGAAACAACGGAAGGCATAACTTCTTCTACCACATTGGTTACATCAGTTACTACCGCAGTTACGGTTTGAGTAGATTCAATCCCGGATTCACTAACCTGTGGCTGCTGTAGAGTCACTTCCTTAATCGGCTCCGGTGCTACTTCTTCAATAACAGTTGTTTCGGTAACTCCTTTTGAGAAAAAATTATTACCAAGATAGAATCCTCCCACAGCACTGCCACCAATGACAACTGCTGCTGCCAGAAAAATAGCAATTACTTTTCCAAATCTGTTTTTCTTCTTTGGCCGTGGAGTTTCGTAATAATCATAGGTACGTCTTTCTCCGTAATTATACCCCTGATATCCTGAAGAATAATTTCCTCCTGTACTATAATTATCTTGCTGCTCATTATACATAAAAACACATCCTTTTCTCTACTATATATTTTTCTTTACTGTAGACAGTATATCTTGTAATTGTGTTCTTTTTGTGTACAAATTCTTTAAAAAAAGTGAAACTTTTCTTTTTCTATCTAATTTTTTTAGTTTTATTCTTTCCAATAATTTTGATTCATACTAAAAGTCTCTACCAATCTTTTGGGTAATTTTTTGTAAGCTTTTCCCAATCGATACCCTATATATTTACATCCGCACTGATAAACAAAAGGAATTAACTGTTCTAAATGTTTTTCCCTGATTAAAAATTTAACCGTACTTGAAACCAACTTTCCTCCTTCTTTTTCAGAAGGAACAGCTTTAAATACCTCCGGATGATCTGCCTGAGAAACTCCTAAATCAAAATTACGGTGAAACTGCTGCTTTCCGGTATAATGATGGGAATGTATTACCTGTGCCTGCGCTACATAACCAATTTCATATCCTGCCTTTATAACTGCTGCTGCGTATATCATGTCTTCATTAAAAATAGTTTTCTTAATAAAGCCACCTAACTTATCATAAACATCTCGTTTATATGCTGCACATACGTTGGAACAAAAATATGTCTTTATTCCCAACTCTTGCAAATCTGCTTTACTCTTTATGCGGCTCTCATCAGGATAATTAAATTTTCTGGTAAAATTTTCTAAAATATGACAATTTTCTCTTGCCAGCTGCTTTCCATAAACAGATGCAATATTTTCCTTCTGTAAGACCTTTAACAATTCTTCAATCAAAAACTCATCATAAGGTACAGCATCCTGGGTCATACAAAGAAAGTATGGTGCTTTAGAAAATTGGACTCCCATATCCCTGGTCTTCCCATGATCATACTCTTTTTCTGAAACATGATGGATTTCTATGTTGTCGTATTTGTTTAAAACCTGTGTTTCTTCCAGAAATTCCTTAATGAATTTTTCTTCTGTATTCATTAATATGATTTTATTTGGTTTAATTGTCTGATTCTCTAATTTATCTATTAAAGATATGAAGCTTTTATCCGGTTTATATGTGGGAATAATCACGTCTATTATATGACTCATATTTTTCTCCTAAACTAATTATAGAATGATTATCTATTATTTTTCCTTTATAATACTACATATAACATATAAATTCTATGTAAAACAGGGCTGTTGCCAAACGAGGTAGAAAGTTTTCTGTTATCCAACTTGTACGCATCTGTGAGACATTGTTTGCGAGGAACGAACAAAACTGTTTACAGTTTTTGTACGTTAATCGCAAATAATGTAACGAACAGCAAGCGAACAAGGGATACAGAAACCTGTAACCTCACTTGGCAACAGCCCGTATACTTCAGCACATATTTATTACAGCTTCAGCCCTTATCTTCCTGTATCCGCAGAAATCTTTTGGCTGTAAGACTCAACTTCACTTGATATCTCATAATCTTCCGCTTCAAACAAGAATTTATGAAGTTCCACTACGTTAGTTTTTAAATCTACCGGAATTACACAACTTCCTTTGCTTCCAAGATTTCCTGTAGAACGATACTGTGTAAATGGGAAACCATCTTTTCCAACAATATTGTACTTGGTTACTTCCCCTAATACACTTACCATTTCTTCTACATCCAAGGAAGTAGATACATATGGCAATACCTGATCTAAAATCTTATTTAAAGTTGCAGGGCTGGCACCTTTTGCTTTTTCCATAATAGCTGCCAATACATTTCTCTGTCTTTCAGCACGCATAAAGTCATTTCCTACCTGACGGACTCTACAATAAGCAGTTGCCTGAAGACCATTTAATTTCTGTTTTCCTGCATGAGTAACAGCAATGTAATCTTTTCCTTCTGTAGCAGTAAAGGTTACTCCATCGGAACTGGTTCCTACCATACTAATCTGATAGTTATTTAAGTGTCTGATTTCTTCTTCCAAAATATTAACTTCAATACCACCGACAGCATCAATGGTTTCAATCAATCCTGTAAATCCTACTGTTACATAATCCTCAATATTTAAGTCAAGGTTCATATTTAACATATTGATTGCCTGCTCCGGACCACCCTTAGCATAAGCAGCATTACATTTATTATAAGTATCATTACCAAGATTCAGGTAGGTATCTCTAAATACACTGACTAATTTAATATCGCCTGTTTCCTGATTAATGGATGCAATCATAATTGTATCTGTACGATTTCCTTTTCCCAAGGATTTATCTCTGGCATCCACACCAAACAAAGCGATATTTCGGTATTCCTTTAAGGTAACATTATTTTCTACAGTTTCATTGACAACAATATTTTCTTTATCAATGGATATTTTATTTACTTTATCCACCTTCAATACTGCATATAATACAATTAATAAAATAACCAAAATAACTATTTCAGCTATAAACAAGAAAATTCTTTTATTATTATTTTTCTTCCGGCTTTTTCTTTTTTTATTCTTCACCGTTGGTTGTACATTCTTTGTTGCCATTTTCATTCTTCCTCTTTAATATGCATTCTCATTGACTAAACCTTTAAAAACTGTCATAAACATAATCTTAATGTCTAAAAGCATTGTCCAGTTTTCAATATAATATAAGTCACATTCTATTCTTCTTCGTATCGAAGTATCTCCACGGTAGCCATTAACCTGTGCCCACCCGGTAAGCCCCGGTCTTACCTGATGTTTAATCATATATCTTGGAATTTCCTCTCTGAATTTCTCAACAAACTGAGGTCGTTCCGGTCTTGGCCCCACAATACTCATATCCCCAATTAAAATATTCCATAATTGTGGTAATTCATCCATACTGGTTTTTCTCATGATACTTCCGATTTTTGTTACACGGGGATCATTCTTCACCGTCCAGCCTTTTCTTTCCTCATCTTCGGTCTGAACCTTCATGGTTCGGAATTTGTACATATTGAATTTCTTATTATGAATCCCCACACGTTCCTGTTTAAAGATAATCGGTCCTTTGCTGGATGTTTTTACCAGAATCGCCAAAATCAACAAAAGCGGCGATAAAACAATTAATCCGCAAGTAGCTCCCACAATATCCACTGCTCTTTTTGCAATTCTGTTCACTGTATTAGTTAAAGGAACATATCTGATATTTATAACAGAGAGCCCGTTCAAATCTTCCGTATACGGATGACTTGGAATCAGACTGTAGTAATCCGGTATAAACTTAGTATGCACTCCTGACTTTTCACACAAGCTGACAATTTGTTCCAAAATGTCATAATCTGACAAGGATAATGTCACGGCAATTTCATCCAAATGACTTAAAGGAAGAACTACCTCCAAATTTTCAATCGTACCAATTACTTTCACCCCTTTGTACTTGGTTCCTGCAGGTACATGATTGTCCAAAATTCCTCTCACCACATATCCCCATTGAGGATTTGCCTGAATTCTGCTGATATATTCTTCTGCCGCTCTGGAATAACCTACCAGTAATATATGTTTTAAATTATAGCCTTTTTTTCTGAAGTATCTTAAAGATGTACGCAACACAATGCGGAACAATAAGGTAACAGTAACATTAATAATATAAAACAAAAAAATTAAAACTCGGGAAAAATCACCCTCACCAATTTTAAATGCTGTGATAGCCATAAGGAAAAAGGCAACACCAACGGTATTTACCCTGATAACATCCCATATTTCTCTCTCCAGTGTTTGTAATCTTTTTGGAGTATATAATTTAAACCAGTAATATAAGCCTAAAAAACCCGGCACTAAAAAATAGAGAGCTGTCATGTAGAAGCTCATTGTCAAAGCTCCCGCTCCCTCTGTTACAAAAGGTCCTTCAAATTTCAGATACCATGCGCAGATATAGGAACCTGCAATGGCAATGGCATCTAAGAGTACGTGTAATCCATTAAAATACTTTTGGTTGTCTTTAATCATATTAGCCACCCAATTCTATACATAACAGATATTCTACAATATTATTACAAAAAGTTCAACCCATAAATCGGTAAACTGTATTTATCCATAATTTCCATTGAATTCTTATATAATTCGGGAAATATCTCCAGGAAAAAGTAATTTTATGTTTTTTCCCTTCTTCACTAAAGCATAATCTTATTCCCTTACCAATTCCTTTTCTGTAAGTATGCCCCAATCCCTTCTTTATAAAAAAGAGATATTTTACCAAAAATCCCGGAATTAGGAATGGAAGATTCAAAAGAATCTGTAAGAAAGGCATATTTTTATAAATCAGGTAAATACTGTTTTGGGAAGACAAACTTACCTTAAATTCATTATGCTTAGAGCCGCTAACACCGCTTCCTGCATGACGTACCACTGCACTTGGTGTATAGTAATTCCGGTATCCAAAAATCTGAGCGCGATATCCCAAATCACAATCCTCCAAATAGGCAAAGTGATTGGAATCAAAAGTTCCAATGTCCTCCAACACTTCTTTCCGATAAATCACTGCTCCCCCACAGGCTGAGAAAATTTCTTCTTCTTTCTCATAATTTCCGGCTACCTGTTTTCCTTTTCCTCTGGCAAATGCCCAACCTAAGGCACAATACAAGTCTCCGGCACCATCTAAAAGTTCCGGTTTATTTAAATCCACCATTTTAGCAGATACAGAAAAACTATTTTTCCTTCTCTCCAAGGCTTCTTCCAAAGCTTTTACAAATCCGTATTCTACTTCGGTATCATTGTTCAATAAAATAACATAAGGAGTTTTTGCCGCTTCAATTCCTGCATTTACTGCCCCGCAAAAGCCGGTGTTTTCGGAAAGAGATATTACCTGAGCATAAGGACAATTTCCCTCCACCCATTCTTTGGAACCATCGGTAGACCCATTATCCACCACACAGATTCCATACTCTGTGGAGGTTTCCTTTTCCAAGGCTTTCATACATTTTTCTATAAACTTGATTCCATTATAATTGGGAATAATTACCGTACTTTTCATACAACTTCTCCCCTTGGGTCCCAATAGAGACGATATCCCCGGCTGATAAGCTCCTCACAAAGTGCTTTTTGCCGTTCCTTTTTGGACAATTGCTCCCACGCTTCATGCTCTTCCCAAATTTGTTCAATAATATGATTATAATCCGGATTGATTTTCCAGTTATCCATATCTAATTGAGCTACATTTTGTGCCAAAACCGCTCTGTGAATATAGCCGCTATAGCAAAAAGGCAATCCATCATATAACAAATTTCCCTCTTTATCATAGGCACCGGAAATCATTTTCCCACTCTTAATTTTTTTCTTTCCGACAGCAATGATATCCCTTCTATGCTGCCAGATTGCTCCCTGATATACAATTTTATAAAAACCCACATGGGCCAATTCTTCTACTGTAGCATTCCACCCTCTGACATTTATAAAATCCTGCAACGCCCTTTTCCCTGCATCATAGGCGTAAGCCTTGCTCTGGGGATTGGCTGCTGTGGAATCATTATGACATCTCCAATGATACAATACCTTTGGAATATGACATATGTTTTCTTCTACTTTTAGATTTTTCTCCCACAATTCTCCTACAGCTCTTAAAAAAATGTCATAATCCTGAGCACCATCATATTCCTTGCGGAATTTCAATTTCTGCATCAATTCTTTTTTCATGACACAAAAATGACAGATATAATTATTGGTCAAAAACATATCCAGATTAAAATCTGTTTTAAAATGAGGTTCATAAAAATGCTGTCCGTTTTCGTCACATTTATCTTCATCTGAATATAATAAACCATATTCACGGTTCTGTTCTTTTCCCACCTCTATTGCTTTGGCCATTTCATATAAAGCATCCGGTGTCAAATAATCATCATGGTCCAGTAATCCGATATAATCTCCCGTTGCCTTATCCAAACCCTGGTTGGTATTTCCACTGATTCCATCATTTTTTTCCAAAGCAACATATCGGATTCGTCCATCCTCATAGCTTTCACATTGCTTTTTTACTTTAGAAGTACTGCTGGCATCTGCAATCACCAACTCCCAATAAGGATAGGTCTGGTCCAATAAGGAATGAATTAATACCTTTAAAAACTTTTCTTTGGTTTCATAGGCCGGAACCACAATACTGAAAATCACAGGATTTCCCCATCTTCTCTGTCTTTGTTCCTCCAATTCCTGTGGGCATGGCATCACATAATTATAGTCAGCAAAATAAGGCGCCTGCACCCTTTCCAGTGCGGCACCTATGGTCTGCATCACGCCATTGCGTTTCAGATAATAATATGTTTTTTTCAAATTACTGAGTTTGAAAATATTCGCCATATAAAGTCCCATTTCTTACTTAGTTTTATAAATTACGCTTTCATCTTCAAAGAAAAATCACTTCTGTCCAGAGAGAAGTTGGGATTATAATACGGATCCCCTGCTTCTAACTGTGTTTTCCATTTCTCACGGAAACGTTCCGATTCTTCATTATAGCGTTTTGCCTTTTCTCCCTGATCATCTAATCCTCTGGAAATAGATTCATAATGATATAATTCCGCAAATGGGGTAAATACATTTAAATATCCCAATTCTCTCAGTTTCAAGCAAAAATCCACATCATTTAAAGAAATTACAAAACTTTCATCTAAACCGCCTACCCGTTCATAAAGAGCTTTTTTTACTAACAAGCAAGCACCGGTTACGGCAGTTACATTTTGGGTATAACAAAGTCTTCCCATATAGCCTAAATTTTCTCTGGATTGTCCATAATGAGTATGTCCCGCAGTTCTGTGAGCTCCTAATCCAATAACAACTCCTGCATGCTGAATGGTTTTATTGGCATAGTAAAGCTTGGCACCAACCGCCCCCACGTCTTCACGCTGGGCATACATCAAAAGTTCTTCCATCCAGTTTACGGTAATAACTTCCGTATCATTATTTAAAAGTAAGATATAGTCTCCGGTGGCCTCTTTCACTCCCAGATTATTTACTGCAGAATAATTGAAGCTTCCGGTATAGGTCACTACCTTAACTCTACTGTCTTTTTCCTGAATTTCTTTATAATAATCAAAAATTTCTTGCGTAATACTATTATTTTCCACTACAACAATTTCAAAATTATCATAGGTAGATTTTGCAAGTATAGAAGAAATACATCTTCTCAAATCCTCTTCGTGATCTTTATTCGCAATCACTATACTGATTTTAGGATTTCCAATAATCTGATATGAAACCTTAAAAATGGTTTCAAAAGCTCTGGTACTGGTAATCTTAAAATGCTCATATCCATGTTTTTTCAAATGCTCTGCAATAGCACCTCTGGCAGCTTCTATGGCATATGTCTTGGCATCTATGCCACTGGCCACACTACCTGCATGGCTTCGCCAATAATACATTAATTTAGGAACATGTACTACATTTTCAGCCATATCTGTGAGACGAAGAATCATATCATGGTCCTGACTGCCATCAAATTTGGTACGGAACAATTCCGTTCCATCCAACAAAGTTCTTTTAAAACAGCTGAAATGGCAAATATAATTATTAGCACGGAGATTATCCGGTGCATAATCCGGTTTAAAATGAAGTGTCAGCATTTTGTTGATATCGCCATCTTTAAAGGTAGTTTCATCACAATAAATATAATCTGCATTTTTTTCATTAATCACTTTTACGTACTCATATAAAACACTTGGGTGTAAAATATCATCATGGTCAAAAAGCGCAATATATTCTCCTGTTGCCAGTTGTAAACACTGATTGGTATTCCCGGAAATCCCTTCATTCTTTTCCAGCTTATGATAGATAATTCTCTTATCTTTCCCTGCATATTCTTTACAGATTTCACCCACAAATTCATGTCCCTTATCAGAACCGTCTGCCAGACAAAGTTCCCAATTTCCATAGGTCTGGGTAGTTACAGACTGAATCATCTCATGCAAAAAATCCTTCGGTGTATTATATAAAGGAACCAAAATACTGATTTTTACCATTCTGTCAAATACAGCTTCTTCCTGCATTTTTCGTTCTTCCGGTGTAGGAAAACTCTCTGTCCCAAATTGCTTCTTTGCCTCAGCTTCTCTCTTTTTATAATCAATCTTTGCCAATACTCCTCTGACTCCACCACAGTTTTTCACTCTGGTAACCTGTCGGAGCAGGGCATGCATAATTTTACGGAGTCCTGCGGTATGTACCCAGAGAGGATTGGTTTTGATTCGATTTAACTTAAATTCCAACAAATCATTCTTTTCTTCCAACTCTGCCACACGGCTGGCAAGTTCTGCACTTTTTAAATGTTCTCTCTCATAAGCTTCCTTATAATTGATTTCTTCTGAAATTTGTGTCATGAAGTTATTTCCTTTCATCCTTCAAGTTAAATTATGATTTATTTTCCATTCTTACAGGTGTTTTTCTGTACAAATACTGTCCTGAAATCATGTCTTTTGCCATTACTGCAATTTCATAATTTCCTATCGGCATATCCTTTAAGTTCAGTAAAAAAGCAAAACCACTTAAAGCAACATTTTCCTGATCCGGTAAATTAGCAAAAATATCCGGGCGATATTTTTTCACCGGTTCCACAATATAAAGCTGTCCGCTTTCTTCATGGCGAAGCACAATGCTTTTTTTATAACAAGCGTTATTCGACCCCAACACCACCATGTTCCCCTGGAAATATGCTATATTTTCACTGTACATATCCTTCAAAAGCTCTTCTACATCTTCTCCCACAATATGCCACTGTCTGATATCTCCCGCAAATTCTATCATAGGAACCAGACAATTATCTTCTCTAAGCTTTTTAGGAAGTTTATTTAGCTTGCTATAGGTTTCAAATGTATATCTTTTTCGTATGCTCTCCGTAACATATTCATAAGCAAAGGAATAATTAACATCCAGATAATAAGATGTAAGTCCCGGATGATAATAAGGATCATGCCCCCATAATTTTGGATGACGTTGATATAAACCTTCACGTTCTGCCATATGACGCCCCATCTTTTCCGGACTGTTATCACTTCCACGGCTTAAAGATTCATGATGCCATAACTGAACTTCATTATCAATCACATTGTTATATCCGGCTTCATATATTTTATAGCAAAGATCCACATCATTAAACGCAACCCGCAACCCTTCATCAAATCCGCCTACTTCTTCAAATACTTCTTTACGCATCATCAGGCAGGCTCCCGTTGCCGCAATTACGTTACGCACATCTAAATTTCTTCTGTCATAATAAGCACAGGTATCTTCTTTGAACTGTAATTTGTGAGCCGGTCCCACCTGCAAGGAATAAATCCCGCAATGCTGTATGATTTTGCTGTCCGGATAATGCAGTTTTGCGCCTACTGCTCCGGTAGTAAGAACTAATGCCTGATTCGTTAATCTTCTAAGCCAATCGAAATGTCTTACTTCACAGTCATCATTCAAGAACAACAGCATTCCATACTTACCACAGCCTGCTCCCTTATTACACATATGTGAAAAATTAAATTCCATAGGACTATAAATATAGTTAAATCCTAATTTATTTTTCATTTCTTCGATGTGTTTTTTATTTTCTTCATTACTTCCATTATCTATTACTATAATCTCATAGTTTACATCCTGAGTTAACTTAACAATAGATTCCAAGCATCTTTCCAAAACCTTTGGATTATCTTTGGAAGGAATAATAATAGAAACTCCATCCTCTTTGGCTTTTGGTCTGATATCTCCATATTTTTCTTTTACCTTTTGATAGTTATCTTCCCATCCCCAGTAAGAAATAGCAGTGGAAGTATATAACATATCTCTGTAATGCCAAACCCGCTCCCTGGTTAAAGGCAGACAAATCTGTAAGGTCATAGCATATAGTTTTTCTATCGCACTCCAGTCGTTCTCAAAAACCACATTTTTTAAGGCATCTTTTCTAAATGCTACCAAACTTCCGAAATAGAAATAAGACAATAAAGTGTCCGGAGAATAGTCCGGCTTAAACCAAGGATTATTTCTTTCGTTTTTCTGCAAATTTATTTCGTCTTCATCTCCATAAACCACATTTACTTCCGGTTTGTTATTAAAAACTACAGATATTTTTTCTAATGCATTCTTCAACACACCGTTTTCATTACGAACAAATACCACAATATCCTGTAATTTTAATTCAGACAGTTCCGAAATATCTTCCAATCGACTCCATGGAATCACTGAAACATCTCTTTTTATATTTCTATACTCGTTGGCTTTGTATAATCCCTTTCCTTCTGCCCGATATTCCTCCAGCCATTTTTCATAGGTATATATTTTTTCTTTGCATTCTTTTTGATAACGCTTGTTATATTTATTTTCTACCTTTTTTCTTACCTTTTGTTTTAACGTTCTTAGCATAAATGCAGTTTCCTCTTTATTTTTTCTTTTATTCCCGCTTTCGCTTCTGCTTGAACTTCCTTTTTTAATCCACTTTCTAAATTTGCACAAATTTCTAATGGTATAAATTTAATTTCCATGGATAAAAACAGAGTGTTTCTTTGATATCGTTCTAACTCCGCTACATGAATATTAATATTAGGGTCCGAAGTAGCAAATACAAATGTTTCTCCGGCACTCTGTCCGTTAATGGTAATCAACTTTTCATCAGTAGCCGAAATCTTTTCACCATTAAAAGTCAATTCCTTTATTTTACATATACAAGATTCATTTGCAGGGTCGATACGAAGATGATTTACGTTCTCTTTAATGTTAAGTTCAAATTTAATTTCATCTTCACTTGTGTATGCATTTTCAATATAATACATTGTTTCCTGCTGATAACCTTCTCCGGTATCTTCATAAATCTGTACTGTTTTATTTGCCAGTTGTTTCTTAATAACATTTCTCCAATGCTCTACATGAAACACTTTTCCGCCTATAATATGAATTAGTTGCGCCATAGACATTCTGCTATCCGTAACACTTTCCTGAAACCTTCTTTCCTTTTTCTGATACTCCCCTATTTCTTCCGGACGAATTCCCAAATATTCGTACGCCCACTCTTTATCGCATATATTTCTTTTATTATTTTCCAACAAATAGCAATAAAGACTTCTAAAGGCTATTTCTTTCGTATCTACTTTTTCATATAAGGTCCATTCATAGTCAATAACAGTCCATTTATCCTGATTTACAATTATATTTGCAAAAATCATATCGTAATCAGCTACTTTTTTCTCTTCTCCATAACTGATACGTTCTACATATTCTTTAAATAATTTTTGGAATCCTTCCACGTCTCCCTTTTGAAGATAAGAATCCATAATTTCTGCCAGTGTAATACCTTCCACATATTCCAATTCTACATATGGAAGTTCTCCATCCACTAAGCTACATTTATTAATTTCTAATTTACTTCCCTGATACCTTTCGGATAGTTTTTCAAAAGAAGTATAAATTCCTCGTATATGTTTTGCACTCTCCTTGGAAAGTGCCTCTTTTCGTATTATCTTCTTTCCATTTTCAATAATCATTTCTGTTTTTATGGCTTTATCCGCACTTCTGTCATTAGAATATTTTGTATATGCCATATCTATGTCATCTCCTATGATTACCACAAAGGAATTGGAGTAAAACGGGAACATATCATCCTGAATCAAACTATCAAATACATTTTTTTCATCAAACAAATGCATTCTTTCTCTATCATAATTTCTATAATTATTGGACAATTCTCCCACCATAGGAAGACGTTTATCAGAGTATACGGTTGTCATAAATTTATAATCCGGATAAGGATAATAAAAATGATAATTTGTTTCTCCACACTCTTCAAAAATACGTTCTAAACCGTTTTTAGAAAATGTCCGTACGTATCCGCCTTCCGGATAACCTTCAATTCCGGAAAAATAATCTCCTAAATGGTCTTCCGTACATCCGGCCCAATACTTTAATCCAAATTTATTTTCTATAGCAATTACCAGTTTTCCACCCTTTTTCACATGCTTCTTAATAATTTTGAAGAAATCATGAAAAGGCTGTTCACCTCCAATATAACTCTGTCCATATTCAAACACACCAATGAGACAAACATAATCATAATCGCAAGGAAGATCCGGTTCTATGTCCTGAAAATTACCCACATGAATGGTAACATTGTCACATTCTGTATGCCGGTATGCATTAATTAAACTTCTTTGCTTGGAAAGGTCAATGGAGGTCACTTCTCCGGCTTTCTTTGAAAGACATCCGGTAATAGCCCCACAACCGCTTCCAACTTCCAAAACTTTCATACTTTTATCGATTGGAAGCCATTCTACAATGTTTTCCCTTAAATCAGACAAATGATACAACACAGGCCATGATTTTTTTTCCTCTATAATTTTAGGAAAATCTGTAGCAGGATTATTCTTAACAATTTCCAATATTTCCTGTTCAATATCACCATCACAATAGAAATCTTCTCCCGGATATTTGGAATAATCTAATGTAATTTTTCCTATCTTTTCTATCATCGGTCTTCCTTTCCCGAAGGTATACGCTACTCTTCTCAGCTTTCCACCTTCACAAACAACATTTATATCAACTTATTTAATCACAATTTTGGAATTCATATCATAATATCCAACGGTATTCTTTTCTGATACCACAGTAAGACTCAATACATCATATAATCTATGATACACTTGGAACTGGTCTCCCTCATATCCCGTTAAACCAAGAGATAATAAATATTCACCACCCTGTAAATCCATTCTCTGGGTAAAGGTTATTTCTTTGCTCTCCCCTGCTTTTACGGATTCTAAAAAGGCTTTTTCAAACATGGTATTAGTTCCTGTAATCTCTGTCCCATGCTTATCCTTTATGGTAAAAGCAAAAATCGGTGCCGGCACATCATTGTTAAATTTTACCTTCATATGAAGTGTAAATTCTTCTCCTTTAATGATGGCACTGGTCTGGACATCTTTCTTATCTGTGATGTAAAATTCTGTTATTTCTCCATCACGATTTCCATATTCCAATGCTTTTTCATTCACACCGAGATTTTGTATGATTTTTTTTGTTTCTTCTTTGCTTTTAGCAGAAGCATTTTTTTCTTCCTGTACAGTTTTTTCTTCCGTATTTTTCTCTTTTATCTGAGGATTCTGGTCAGCTTCTGTACTATTTTCTGCCGTCTCATTTACATCTTCATCCTGTAGCAGAGCTTCTTCTTCCGGTGCCTGATACTGTCCAACCAACACCTGCTTATACGTATCTATCATTTCCTTAGGAGAACCTTCTCCCAGTTTTACACCCTTGTTCAACAAAACAACTCTATCGCAATATTTTGCAATACTGCTCAAATCATGACTTACAAAAAGAATGGTTTTCCCCATTTTCTTAAATTCTTCAAATTTATGGTAACATTTTGCCTGGAAAAATACATCACCTACAGAAAGTGCTTCGTCTACAATCAAAATTTCCGGCTCAATATTAATGGCTACTGCAAAAGCCAGACGTACAAACATACCACTGGAGTAGGTTTTACATGGTTGATATACAAAGTCCCCAATATCTGCAAACTCTAAAATACTGTCCATTCTCGCTTCAATTTCTTTTTCCGAGAACCCCATCATAGTACCGTTTAAATAGATATTTTCAATTCCATTGTATTCCATATTAAATCCGGCACCTAATTCCAAAAGAGCCGAAATTCTTCCATCTACCATCAAATTACCTGAGGTAGCATTCAATACTCCGGTAATAATCTTTAAAATAGTAGACTTTCCGGAACCATTGGTACCGATAATACCAACCGTTTCTCCTTTATAAATAGACAAATCCACTCCGTTCAGAGCATAATGTTCTTTATAAAGTTTACCTTTTTTTAATCCTAAGGCTTCTTTCAAACGGTCTGATGGCTTATCATACAATTTATACATTTTTGTAATCTGCTCAGCGCAGATTGCCAGTTTTTTTTCTTCCATTTTATTCTCCATATTATAAAACATCTGCAAAATGTACTTTCAAACGCTTAAATATCAATGCCCCAACGCCAAACACAATAACTGTGAAAATCCAAAAATAGAGAGTATAGTAAAAGTCTTCAAAAAACCATTCTCTTCTCATAATGGCACTTCGATATCCGCTGACAATATATACTAAAGGATTTACTTTTACTAGCATCTGCGCTCTGGGACCTATGGTTTCAATATCCCATAAAATAGGAGTCGCCCACATTCCGATTTGCAAACCAATATTAATAATCTGTCCCAAGTCACGGAAAAATACCATAACAGCACAGGTAGTATAGCAAAGCCCTAACACCAGCATAAACATACAAAAACTGTAATAAACAAGCTGTATCGTATACATGGTTGGATAGTATCCATAGATAGCTGCAATAATCAAAAGGACACAAGCAAAAAATACATGAATAAAGGTAGCTGCAATAATTTTAATAATTGGCAGAATACTAATCTTAAAAACCACTTTTTTTACAAGATAATTATATTCCAACATAGAGTTGGTTCCACTCATAATGGCTTCACTAAAATAAAACCAGGGTACTAAACCTGCAGTTAAAAACAACACATAGGGCATATCCGCATCAGAAGTAGGTCTTCCATTCCCCATAATAACATCAAATACAATATAGTACATGACTACCGTTACTACCGGCTGTACCAATGCCCAAATAACTCCCATATAGGAGCCCGCATAACGATTCTTAAAATCATTCTTAGCCAGTTTCCATATCAAATGTCTGTTTTGATATAGTTCTGTCGGAAGTGACATAAATTTGTCATACCATTTTGCAAAAGCCACAATACTTAATAAAATAATCCCACAAGCCACACCTTTTTTTATCATCTCTTCCGTAGGATTTGATAAGGGATTATTATAAAACACAATAACAGCTGCTACGATTAACATAGCAACTGTAAATATTGTGATACCCATTTTTTTAGTTAGAGTAAACTTATTTTGCTTCATATTGTTCTCCTTACTTTCCAAAAGAAGCAATTCCCGGCCACTTTGTATCTTTTTCAGACAAAGTCAATTCGCAATCCTCAGGAAGAACCCATTCAATTCCTATTTCAGGATCACTCCATAACAAACCTCCTTCATCGTCCGGATGATAGAAGTCAGTACATTTATACGCAAATTCTGCATAATCAGATAAAACTACGAATCCATGTGCAAAATTCTTTGGAATAAAAAACTGTTTTTTATTCTCTGCACTTAACACAACTCCGTACCACTGTCCAAAAGTTGGAGAATCCTTTCTCAAATCCACTGCCACATCGAACACTTCCCCACTAACTACTCTTACAAGCTTGTCCTGTGGGAAATTTTTCTGAAAATGAAGTCCTCGAAGCACACCTTTTTTAGATGCAGATTGATTATCCTGCACAAAAACTTCCGGAATTCCTGCAGCTTTAAAATCATTGTAATTATATGTTTCCATAAAATATCCTCTGGCATCACCAAATACCTGTGGAGTAATTACTTTTAAGCCATCAATATGACATGTTTCTACTGTTATTTTGCCCATTTTTCATTTCCTTCTTATTCTTCTATATTTTATAATTAGTTATTCCCCATTTGCAGGTTCTAAAAAGCTTAAATTCAAATCCACTCTTCCTTCAATTCCCAGAACCCTTCCGGAGGATGTATACTGCCACATATGATATTTCCCATCATAGGTTACTTCATCCCCATATTGTGCAAGCCAGATATAAGTATCATCTGACAAAATATTCATATCCAGCTTATTTTCAAACCAGTTTTTGCTGGCATAAATTCCTGCTTTATAACCACCATTCCGTATGGTCTCACAAAATGCCTGACAAATTGCCGTTCTTTTCTTTTTATCCAGTTCATTTGCCCTGCCATTTTCTCCGGCTTTTTCAGTATCAATAAAAACAGGATATGTAATATCATATTCTTTACACAAAGCAAGCACCATACTGGCTTCTTCCACTGCTTCCACTTCTGTGGTTGCCTGGGTAAAGAAATAAAGTCCTACGGGAATTCCGGCTTTGATAGCGCCCTCAATATTTTTTCTGAAATACTTATCTTCTACCAATGTGCCGGTTACACTACCTCGATATCCGGCACGGATAATGGCATATTCTATCCCTGCTTCTTTTACTTTATCCCAATTAATATCTTCGTTCCATCTGGATACATCAATTCCCAAATTAGCACTGGAGGTAGTTCTTAAATCCGTAGGCTCACTTTCATCTACCGTTTCCGATATAATACCGCCATCTTCAGCCATAGCATCTACTTCTTCCTCTGTTTTTATCAGTAAAGAAATATCACCAATGGCTACATATTCTACTCTTGCCTTTACTTTTACCGGCATAGAACCTGCCGGCACAATAAATCCCGGTTCTTCTGCTAACGAAACCTGATATTCCCCGGCTTTTAAGTCCGCCAGATAAATAACACCATCTCTATCCAAATCTTTATACTCGTCGGTTCCATCTACAATTATTTTAAAAAATTGTCCTTCTACCGGTTTTCCGTCAGGACCTACAATGCGGACACGCATATCTTTCTCCACAGAAGTAGCAATAAGATTCACTCTTATTGCGCCTTCCTCATCCAATTCAACTTTCTTTACTTCATCAAAAAAAGTTTCGTCTTCCATCCAACCGTATAGGTCATTTCCGATTTGCCCGCTTAAAACCACATCCTGTACTACCGTTTCTACCGCCTGGGTACTTTCCTTTTTCTGTCCGGGACCGATTCCGTTGGAATACAGTACAACAAAAAAGATGGTCGTCATAAAAAGTAGCGAAACCAACAAAGTAACTTTCAGGAACTTAGAGTCCATTTGCAACCTCTACTAAATACTGTCCGTATTCTGTTTTCATTAATGGTTCTGCCAATTTTAATAATTGTTCTTTACTAATAAACCCTCTCTTAT